>SLKW01000390.1 GCA_007134405.1 Paracoccaceae bacterium | reverse complement strand
TGGGTGTAGTTGTTGAAATGGTCCGCGCCGCCGCCGATCACCATTTCGCCCTTGTCGGACTGGCTCATGTAGCCGTGCACGGTGTTGGCCATCACGACGACATCCATGCAGGGCTTGATCGGCTCCGACACAAGCGCCTGCAACGCAACCGATTCAACCGGCAGCCGGAAGCCCGCCATGTCGGCCAGCGCCCCGGAATGCCCGGCGACCACGATCCCCAGCTTCTTGCAGCCGATGGAGCCCTGCGTCGTCTGGACGGCCGTCACCTGCCCGCCCGCGGCCTCGACCCCGGTGACCGCGCAATTCTGGATGATGTGCATCCCCATGTCCGAACAGGCCCGCGCATAGCCCCAGGCGACCGCGTCATGGCGCGCCGTGCCCGCCCGCTCCTGCCAGAGCGCGCCCAGCACCGGATAGCGCGGCCCGTCCAGCCGGATGATCGGCACCAGTTTCTTCACCTCGGCCGGGCCGATGAACCGGGTCTGCACGCCCTGCAGCGCGTTCGCCCGCTCGGTGCGCAGGTAGCCGCGCACCTCGGCTTCCGTCTGCGCCAGCATCATCACGCCGCGGGGGCTGAACATGACGTTGTAGTTCAGCTCCTGGCTCAGCGTCTCGTAGAGCGCGCGCGCCTTCTCGTAGATCGCCGCCGACGGGTCCTGCAGATAGTTCGAGCGGATGATCGTCGTGTTCCGCCCGGTATTGCCGCCGCCCAGCCAGCCCTTTTCCAGCACCGCCACATTGGTGATGCCGAACACCTTGCCCAGGTAGTACGCCGTCGCCAGCCCGTGACCGCCGGCGCCCACGATCACCACGTCGTAGGACGTGCGCGGCGCGGGCGAGGCCCAGGCGCGCTCCCAGCCCCTGTGCTGGCGCAGCGCCTCGCGGGCGATGGCAAAGACCGAGTAGCGTTTCATCGCGCATCCCTTCCGGCGGCCGTCCGGCGGACGGCCCGTCGCGCTTTCTATTGAAACGCGGGCGCGGCGCGGCCATGCCTGCAAGCGGCAGGTCGCGGCGAAAACCGACATCGCGCCATCCCTGTGCCGAAACGTCGCGCCACACGCCGTCACGCGCCGCGCAAATCCGGGGCACGCAAAACTTATCCCGCCGCGACCGCATATCGCAGCGCACCCGCTTTCGCGGCGCGCGCGGCTGCGCTAGAAGGGCGCCAGATCAAAGGGGCACCATGGATTTCTGGCTCTTTCTCCTTCCCGCCGGCCTGATGGCGCTGGTCGTCGCCGGCCTGATCGCGCTGGGTTTCCTGCGCGGGGCGCAGGCGCGTGCCGCGGCCGGCGATGAGCTTGCGCCCAAGCGCGAGATCCAGGTCTACGCCGCGCAGCTGCGCGAGATCGAGCGCGACCTCGCCCGCGGCACCGTCTCGGCCGAGGAGGCCGGGCGCCTGCGCACCGAGATCGCGCGCCGCCTGCTCGAGGCCGACCGCGCCGAGCGCATCGCCATCGGCCTCGCGCCGCGGCCGATGCGCGGCTTCGGGCTGGCGCTGATCCCGCTCACGCTTGTCCTCGCGGGCATCGTCTACTGGCAGGCGGGTGCGCCCGGCTATTCCGACATGCCGCTCGCCCAGCGCCACGCCGCGGCCGCCGAACAGCGCGCCGCCCGCGCCTCGCAGGCCGAACTCCAGGCCCAGTGGGAGACCAGCCCCCAGCGCCCGCCCGCCGCCCAGTCCGACGCCGAGTTCGACGCGCTGATGGACCGCCTGCGCGAGGTTCTCGTAGACCGGCCGCTCGATATCGAGGGGCACCGGCTTCTCGCCCGCAACGAGGCCAATATCGGCAATTTCGGCGCCGCCGCCACCGCCCAGGCCCGTGTGGTCGAGCTGGAAGGCGCCGATGTCGCGCTCGCCGACCAGGTGCTGCTGGCCGAGTTCATGGTCCTCGCCGCCGGCGGCGTCGTCTCGCCCGAGGCCGAGCGCGTGCTCGAACGCATCCTGCGCCGCGACCCGACCAACGGGCTCGCGCGCTACTACACCGGGCTGATGTTCGCCCAGACCGGACGGCCCGACCTGACCTTCCGCCTGTGGCGCGGGCTTCTGGACGACAGCCGCCCCGACGCGCCCTGGGTGCCGCAACTGCGCAACGCGCTGCCGGATCTCGCGCAGATCGCGGGCGTGCGCTACACGCTGCCGCCGCCCGACGCCACCGGCGCCCGCGGCCCGTCACCGGAGGACATGCAGGCGGCGATGGAACTCGACGCCGAGGAACGCGCGGCGATGATCGGCGGGATGGTCGACGGGCTTTCGGCGCGCCTCGCCGCCTCGGGCGGGCCTGCCGAGGATTGGGCGCGCCTGATCCAGGCCCTGGGCGTCCTGGAAGAGCGGGATCGCGCCCGCGCCATCTGGGCCGAGGCGCAGCGCCTCTTCGCCGACGAGCCCGAGGGCCTGGCCCAGATCGAGGCCGCGGCGCGCGGCGCCGGCGTGGCGCAATAAGGCGTGGCGGTCCAGGCCGAGCTGCCGGCCTTCGCCGCCGCTCTGCCCGATCAGGGCGTGCTCGCCGGGCTCGACCTCGGCACCAAGACGATCGGCATCGCGCTGTCGGACACCCGCCAGACGGTGGCCTCGCCCTTCGAGACGATCCGCCGACGCAAGTTCGCGCTCGACGCGCAGGAACTGCTGGAAAAGCTGGCCCTGCGCCGCGTCGCCGGGATCGTGCTGGGCCTGCCGCTGAACATGGACGGCAGCGAGGGGGCGCGCTGCCAGTCCACCCGCGCCTTCGCGCGGAACCTGTCGCGCCTCACCGACCTGCCCATCGGCTTCTGGGACGAGCGGTTGTCGAGCTTCGCCGCCGAGCAGATGCTGATCGAGGCCGGCACCCGCCGCGCCCGTCGCGCCGAGGTGATCGACAAGGTGGCCGCCGGCATCATCCTGCAGGGATTTCTGGACCGTCTGGCCGAAATGCGTCGCTCCTAGGCTGGACAGGCCCGCGCCTCTGGCTATGTTCCGCCGAACGCGCTCCGCGAGGGACAGTATGAACGAGCAGTCAAGCGACAGGGTCTGGAAGCGGGACGAGGTCGAAAGCCCCTGCGTCAAGGTCTGCGTCATCCACCCCGAGACGCGGCTCTGCACCGGCTGCCTGCGCTCGATCGACGAGATCGCCGCCTGGTCCCGCTTCTCGCCCGAGGACCGCCGCGCCATCATGGCCGAGTTGCCCGCGCGCGCCCCGCTCCTCAAGCAGCGCCGCGGCGGCCGCGCCGCCCGCCTGAACCGCGCCCGCGACTGAGCCGCGCCGCTCCCGGCCGGGAAAGCCCGCGCGCTCGTCTCGCCGCGCCCCTCTCGCCGGGCCTCGCCCGCCAGCGCGATCCAGAGCGCGTGCAGCGCCATGTAGATCACGATGATCGAGCCGATCGTGTAGAAGGTCGCGCGGACCTCGTGGGATTGCCGGGTGGAATAGGCGACGAAATGCGCCAGCCGCGCGGCGACGAAGCCATGCATCAGCACCTGCGCCAGCCAGAGCGGCGGGGCGACGGCGACGAACAGAAGCCCCGCCACCAGGAAGGCGGGGATGTTCTCCAGATCGTTGCGATGGATGCGGCGCGAGCGGTCGACATAGTCGTCGCGCTCCAGCTGCGCGGGATCCGGATTCGGGTTGATGAGGCCCTTCTTCAGATCATCGGGGTTGGCGAACCCCGCCCTGGCCGTCATCATCCGGTAGACCGTCATCCAGCCCTGCAGCATGATCTTCAGGACCATGATCGCGGCGGCGGTCACATAGGTCGCGAAGACGGAATTCTCCAGAACGAACAGGCTCATGCGATCCCTTCCGGTCCTGGGCGCGGTCGTGGGCGCGCGCGCGGCAGGCTAAGGGCTCCCCGGTCCCGCGGCAAACGGGTTCTGCCTCGACTCAGCCGCCGCGCGACCCCTACCAACACCCCCCCCCCCGGCCCGGAACGGCAGCGCCCCAGCGTGACGCCACGCGCAGAAGGCGACGGGGGTGCTCCCGCCCCTCGTCAAGCTGTGCGCGTTCCGCGCACAACCTTCCTCGCGTTGGGCCGGGCGCCGCGCCTGCGGCGCGGCGCAAGGGGAAATGCCGCCGCCGCCGCGCTGCCGGGCGTTGCTGAAACCCTCATCCCACCGCGCGCTTCTGCCACCCGCTTGCCACCCGCTTGCCACCCGCTTGCCACACGCTTGCCATACGCTTGCCAGCGGCGCTTGACGCCCTTGTCCCGGCCCGTCCGCAGCACGAAAAACGGCCCGGGAATTGCCCCGGGCCGCATCCGTTTCCGCGTGGCTTCAGGCGTTCAGTTCGGCACGCTGCCGGTCATTCCCTCGACATAGAAATCCATGCCCAGAAGGTCGCCATCGGGTGCCGTCTCGCCGTCTTCCAGCCAGGGCGTGCCATCCTGCCGGTTGATCGGCCCGGTGAAGGGGTGGTACTCGCCCGACGATATTCTTTCAATCATATCCTCGGCTTCCGCGCGCACGTCCTCGGGGATCGCATCGTTGAAGGGGGCGAATCCGACCATGCCGTCGTCGATCCCGTGCCAGACATCGCCGGCCTCCCACTCGCCGTCGAGCTTGGCCTGGACGCGTTCGATATAGTAGGGCCCCCACTCATCCAGGATCGCCGTCAGATGCGATTCCGGCGCGAAGCTCGTCATGTCCGACGCCTGACCGAACGCATAGATCCCCCGGTCCTGCGCCACCGTCACCGGCGCCGTCGAATCCGTGTGCTGCATCAGGATATCCGCCCCCTGCTCGATCAACGCCTCCGCCGCCGCCGCTTCCTGCGCCGGATCGTACCAGGAGTAGACCCAGACGACGCGGAACTGCACGTCGGGGTTGACTTCGCGCGCGTGCAGGAAGGCCGAGTTGATGCCCATGACCACCTCGGGGATCGGGAACGAGGCGATGTAGCCGATCGTGTTCGTCTCGGTCATCTTGCCGGCGATATGGCCGATCACGGCGCGGCCCTCATAGAAGCGCGCGTTGTAGAGGCTGACGTTCGGTGCCTCCTGAATGTAGCCCGTCGCATGCTCGAAGGCCACGTCGGGGAAGCGCTGCGCCACTGCGTTCACGTCCGGGCCGTAACCGAAGGAGGTCGCGAAGATCATCTCGACGCCCGACAGCGCCATCTGCGTCATCACCCGCTCGGCATCGGCGCCATAGGCCACGTTCTCGACATAGGTCGTGGTCACGCGGTCGCCGAAATGCTCCTCGACGTCGAGCCGGGCCTTGTCATGCGTGAAGGTCCAGCCGTGATCGCCCACCGGGCCAATATAGATGAAGCCGATCTGGAGCGGGTCGTCGGCCAGTGCCGCCCCTGCCGCCGCCACGCCAAGCGTCAAGGCCGAGGCGGCCAGAAGATGTCTGCGATGCATGAATGTCTCCCTGTTGATGCGGGCCTTTGTCAGGTTGTTGCCCGCGTGGTTTGAGAACCCGGCCTTAGCCGGAGGCATGAAACGGTCGACCCAGCGATCCGGGCGCGGCGAGCGTCTTGCGCGCGCGCCCCGAGGACATGACGACAAGAACGAGAATAGTCACCAGATAGGGCGACATGGCAAGGTACTCGACCGGGATGCGGAAGCCGGCCGCCTGCAGATTGAGCTGCAACACGATGATCCCGCCGAAGAGATAGGCGCCCAGCACCACGCGCCACGGTCTCCAGGACGAAAAGACGACCAGGGCCAGCGCGATCCAGCCGGCGCCGGCGGTCATGCCCTCGGTCCATTGCGGCACGCGGATGAGGCTCAGATACGCCCCGCCCAGCCCGGCGCAGGCGCCACCGAAGGCGATGGCGAGGATCCGCACACGGCGCACGTTGTAGCCAAGCGCATGCGCGGCCTCGTGGTTTTCGCCCACCGCACGCAGGATGCGCCCGCCGCGCGAGTAGTTCAGGAAGTACCAGACCGCCGCGACGAGGATGAGCGAGACATAGACCATCGGATCGTGGCGAAAGAGGATCGGGCCGATGACCGGCAACTCGGTCAGCCAGCCGAAATCGAGCCGCGGGGTGCGCGGCGGCGAGACGCCGACGAAGCCCTGCCCCAGAAGCGCCGAGAATCCCAGGCCGAAAAGCGTCAGCGCCAGACCCGAGGCCACCTGGTTGGCCATCATCACCTGCGTCAGAACGGCAAAGATCAGCGAGATGGTCGCCCCGCCGACCGCTGCCGCCAGCAGGCCGAGATACGGGTCGCGCGTCATCACGGCGACCGCGAAGCCCGTCACCGCGCCAGTGATCATCATTCCTTCGACACCCAGGTTCAGCACGCCCGCCTTTTCGACCACCAGCTCACCAATGGCGGCCAGCAGGATCGGGGTCGCGGCGACCATCAGCGCCGCGGCCAGGACCACGGGATTGATCGAGGAGAGGTCGATCATGCGGCCTCTGCCCGGGCAAAGCGGATGCGGTAGTTCGACAGCACGTCGAAAGCGAGCAGGAAGAACAGCAGCATGCCCTGGAAGACCTGGATCGACGCCGAGGGGAGGCCCAGCATGAACTGCGCCAGCTCGCCCCCGATATAGGTGAGTGCCATCAGAAGCCCGGCCAGCACGATCCCGACGGGATGCAGCCGACCCAGGAAGGCGACGATGATGGCGGTGAAACCGTAGCCCACGTTGAAATCGATCGAGATCATGCGCGCGGGGCCGGCGACCTCGAACAAGCCGGCGAGGCCAGCAAGCGCGCCCGAAAGGCCGAGGCAGAGCACGACGAGTCTGGCAGGCGCGACGCCAGCGAACCGCGCTGCGCGGGGTGCCTGCCCGGCCAGTTGGACCTGATAGCCCAGGATATGCTTGTGCAGCAGGATGTAGGCGAAAATCACCGCGATGAACGCAGTCACGACACCCCAATGCATGCCCGAATTCGCGATCAGCTCGGGGTTCGACGCCGCCGGATATTGCGCGATGTTGCGCGAGCCGGGGAAGCCCGCGCCGTCGGGGTTGCGCATACGCCCTGTGGCCATGGCCGCCAGGATCTTCTCGGCGACATAGACCAGAAGCAGCGAAACCAGGATCTCATTGGTGTTGAACCGGGTCTTCAGGATTGCCGGGATCATCGCCCAGGCCCAGCCGCCGAAAGCCCCCGCGAGCACCATGAGCGGAAAGATGTACCAGCCCGGCGATGGAAAGAAGGCCAGCGCCACCGCCGCCCCGCAGAGCGCGCCGATGATGTACTGACCCTCGGCCCCGATGTTCCAGATGCCGGCGCGAAAGCCGATGGCAAGGCCAACCGCGATCAGGATCAATGGCCCCGCTTTCACCAACAGTTGTGGGCGCGAATACGAGGCGAACTGCGGGTTGAAGAGCGGATCCCAGAAGATCATCTTGATCGCCGCGAACGGGTCCTTGCCAAGCGCGGCGAAAAGGATCCCGCCCGCGACCATCGTCAGCGCCACGGCGAGGACCGGCGTCGCCCATCCCCACGCGGCCGAGGGTTGGGGGCGCTTCTCAAGCCGCAGCATCGGTGTCCTCGTCCGCGCCGCCCAGCATCAGGCCGATCTGATCGAGCGTGAGCCCGCGCACCGGGCGCTTCGCCGTCAATCGCCCCGCGTTGAGCGCCGCGAAGCTGTCGGCGATCTCCAGTAGCTCGTCCAGGTCCTGGCTGATCACCACCACCGCCGCGCCGCCTTGCGCCAGGTCCATCAGCGCCTGCCGGATGGCGGCTGCGGCGGCGGCATCGACGCCCCAGGTCGGCTGATTGACGACCAGAACCTCGGGCCGCTGCATTATCTCGCGGCCGATCACGAATTTCTGGAGGTTCCCACCCGAAAGTGCGCGCGCGACGACCTGCGGACCCGGCGTGCGCACGTCGAAGCGCTTGATCACCGCCTCGGCGAAGCCGCGCGTCTTGGTCCAGTTCACCAGCCCGCCCTTGACCAGCTTCTGCCGCCAGGCGCCGGTCAGGAGCGCGTTTTCGGTTAGCGTCATCTCGGGGGCGGCGGCATGGCCCAGCCGCTGTTCGGGCGCGCAGAGCAGACCCAACGCGCGGCGGGCGTTGGGGCCCAAATGTCCGACCGGCTCGCCCTTGACGAACACAGCGCCCCGCGGCGCGCGCATTTCGCCCGAGAGTGCCGCCAGGAATTCGTCCTGCCCGTTGCCCGCAACCCCGCCGATCCCGAGGATTTCGCCCGCGTGGACGCTGATCGAGACCTCCTTGAGGCGGGTGCCGAAGGGCGAGGGCGAGGCGAGGTTCAACGCCCTGATCTCCAGCGCTACCTCGCCCGGCGCATGGGGCGGGCGCTCGGGTTGGTGCAGCTTTGTGCCTACCATCATCTCGGCCAGTTCGCGCGCCGTCTTCTGGCGCGGATCGCAGCGGCCGACGACCTTGCCCAGCCGCAGCACCGTGGCCTTGTCGCACAGGGCGCGGATTTCCTCGAGCTTGTGCGAGATATAGAGGATCGAGCGCCCCTCGGAGCGCAGCTGGCGAAGCGTTCGAAAAAGGGTATCGACCTCCTGCGGCGTCAGCACCGACGTGGGCTCGTCCATGATCAGCAGATGCGGGTCCTGCAACAAGCAGCGCACGATCTCGACCCGCTGGCGCTGTCCGGCGGACAGATCGCCCAACAGTTGATCTGGGTCGAGCGGCAGACCGTAGTCCTGGCTCACCTTTCGGATCTGCGCGGCAAGCCTGCGCAGCGGGGGCGGGTTATCCATGCCAAGCGCCACGTTCTCGGCCACGTCGAGGGCGTCGAACAGGCTGAAATGCTGAAAGACCATGGCAACGCCGGCCGCGCGCGCTTCGTGCGGGGCAGAAGGTGTGAACGGCGCGCCGCGCCAGCGCATGCTGCCGGAGTCGGGGCGGATCAGCCCATAGATCGCCTTGACCAGCGTCGATTTCCCGGCGCCGTTCTCGCCCAGAAGCGCGTGGATCTCGCCCTTGCCGATGTCGAAGCTGACGTCGCTGTTGGCCACGACCCCGGGATAGGTCTTGGTCATCCCTTCGATGGCCAGAAGCGGCTCGCTCATCCGGCGCTTTCCTTTCCTGCGCTGCGGTCCCGCTGCCTGAGTAGCCCGGCCGCAACGCCGACCGCAATGGCTTGCGGATGCTTGCCAAGCCCGGGGTCGCCGATCGGGCAGCGGATGCGCGCGATTTGGGCATCCGCATGTCCAAGCGCCCTGAGCCGCGTGCGAAAACGCGCCCATTTCGAGGTCGAACCGATCAGACCGGCGTCCGCAAACCCATGCAGCAGCAGCCGATGGCAGAGATCCAGATCCAGCGCATGGCTGAAGGTGAGGATCAGATGTTCAGCCCCGACCGGGGCCTCCGCCAGCAGGGCCGCGGGGTTGGGATGCGCGCGGTGCGTGACGCCGGCCGGTATCGAGGCGGGGAAGCGCTCGGGCGCGGTGTCGATCCAGGTCAGCGCGACATCCGGCAGCGGGGCCAGCACGGCCACCAGCGCGCGCCCGACATGCCCCGCGCCCCAGATCCAGACGTCCCGTTCCGGGCGCGCGATCGGCTCGACCAGCCATCCGCCGGCGAGGGTAACCTCTGCCACCCCCTGCGCGCGCGCGCTTTTCAGCGCCCGGCGGATGGCCAGCGGCATTGGCCCCGCATCGGTTGCGACGGGGCGCGCATGCGCGCCGCGCTCGGGCAGGGCGGCGAGTTCGGCTGCGGTGAAACGCTCATAAACCAGTGTGACGGCGCCCCCGCAGCATTGGCCGAGCCCTGGGCCAAG
>SLKW01000011.1 GCA_007134405.1 Paracoccaceae bacterium | reverse complement strand
GTGAGGGCCGGATTGACCCAACGCGGGCGCAGCTCGGCGTCCGTCACGACCGCGCCGCTCTGCATGCGCCGGACAACTTCGCCCAGCATCGCGTTCTCTTCGACGCGGGCCCTTTCCTCGGTGACGTCGCGGATCCGGAAGACGAAACCCGCGCCGCTGCGACCGCGACTCTGTCGGCGCGCCACCGTCAGCTGGAAGGCCCGCAGCGCGCCGCCGGTTTCCAGCTGATAGACCGGGGCGGTTGCGGTTCCATGGACGCGCGCCTCGTCCATCGCCTTGCGCTGGAGCGCCGCAACCTCGGCCGGCAGGGTTTCTTCCAAGGTGCACCCGAGGACCTTTTCGGGCGACTCGGCCAGCAGATCGGGCCGCGCGACGTGGTAGTCGATGCAGCGCCCGTCATCGTCGATCTCGAGCACGATCTCGGGCATCGCGGCCAGCGTCGCGCGCAGCCGGTCCAGGGTTTCCTCCTGCTCTCTGCGCGCCTCGAAAAGCTGCGCCTCGGCCCGCTGGCGGGCGATGGCCGACATCAACCCGTCGGACATGGTGCGGAGCAGCCAAACGTCGGCGCTGGTGAACGGGGCCTCCTGGCGGACCCTGTCGAACCCGACAAGCCCGCGAAAGGCCCCGTCGCGCGACAGTGGAACGAGCAGCATGGACAGGATGCTCTGCGCTTCGAGCAGATTGCGCAGTGGACCCTCCGGCAAGGCGGCGACCGAATCGATCTGCAGCACACGACCATTGCTCATGATGTCGCGAACGGGCGCCGATGCCTCCAGCGGGACCGCCTGCATCATGTCCTTCACCGGGACGACGCCGGGAGCGCACCATTCGTGCGTGTTTGACCAGACCTGCCCATCCTGCAGGAAGACGTAAGCGCGGCACGCACCAGCAAGCGTCCCGATCCGCGCCATCACCTCGTTGATCGCCTCATCCAGCTTGGCCGGTTCGGCGCGCAGCAAAAAGCCAAGCGCGTCCACCACGATGGGGTAGACCCCCACCGCGGCGTCCGGAGGTAGCCTTGTCAGGTTTTGTACGACCTGCATGCGCTCGCTGTGATCCGATCACCCATTCCTGCTTCCTCACTGGCATCGCGCACGTTTAGAATTGGTTAACCCGGCTTCGCGCCGCTGCCTAGCCCCAGGCTTGACACCATCGCGACGCGGACCTTTGCTGCCCGGGCCAGAATGCCCGCTTGTCCTTGTTTCGAGGTGCCCATGAGCCAAGCTCCCGCCGATGCCGCCGCCCGCCGTGCCGTCGCCCCGGTGATCTGCTATCCGACCGCCAGCTTGCCACAGCCGGACCTCGCTCTCTATGGCCGTGCATTGAGCAAGGTATCGGTGGAACAGACGGCAATCATCGCCCCGCGCACCGCGGACACTTTCCGAGTCCCGGCAGGCCATTTCTTCCGGATTTCCTGCCCGGACGGGGCGCAGGTCGGCGATCTGAACCTGTTCGGCAGCGAAAACCCCGGTGAGCGTTTCTATTCGGGCAAGACCCGTGCGCTGCACGGCACGCATCTTTCCGTCGGCGCGCGCATGTGGTCGGGCTTCCCCTGGCTCAGGGCCATGGCAACGATCGTCGCCGACAGCCTCGACTGGTACGGGGTGGATGGGTTCGGCGGGCGGGTCCACGATGTCATCGGCACCCGCTGCGATCCCTACACGCATCACCTTCTCACCGGCGGGCAATACCACCATTGCTGCCATTCCAACCTGACCCGCGCGCTGGTGGCCGAGGGTTACCCGCGCGCCGAGGCCGAGGCGATGGTCCATGACGTGCTCAACGTCTTCATGTGCACGGGTTTCACCGCCGATACGGGACAGTACTTCATGAAGGCCAGTCCGGCGCGGGCCGGCGATCACATCGTGTTCTTCGCCGAGATCGATCTTCTGGGCGTGCTTTCCGCATGTCCCGGCGGCGATTGCGGGGCCGAACATTCCTCGGACGCAGCGCGGTGCCACCGGCTTCAGGTCGATGTGCTGGCGCCCGAAGCCGGGGCGCTGACGGGCTGGGCGCCCCCGCAGCCCAACGGATACGACCGGACTCACGGCATCCCGCTGGAGGGATGAGCGCTGCAGACTTTCACGCTGCGCTTCGCTATCGTCGCTAACAACGCGCAGAGCGCTCACTAACGCTGCCTATATGGTTGCGGGGCTGTGATTGCTCTGCTAGTGAAACGCCGATTTCGGGTGCCGCGCCATCGTCCGCACCTATTTTGCCCGGGCTTGGCGCGAGGCCGGCGGGCGACCAGACATCGGAAGGATGGACGTGTCCGAATCAGCTTCGATTTCGTCCGGCATTGCCCAGCGTTATGCCACGGCCGTGTTTGATATTGCCCGCGAGGAAAAGGCGCTCAAGGCGCTCGAAGCGGACGTCGATGCGCTGGAGGCGGCGCTTGCCGAAAGCGACGAACTGCGTCGCATGATGGCCTCCCCCCTCTTCCCGCGCGACGAGCAGGGGCGCGCCGTGACCGCCGTTGCAAAGAAGATGAACCTGTCCCAGACGATGACCGGTGCGCTTGGCTTGATGGCGCAGAACCGTCGCCTCTTCGCCGTGCCGGCCTTGCTGTCGATCCTGCGCCGCATGATCGCCGAAGAGAAAGGCGAGGTCTCGGCCGAGGTCACCTCGGCGCAGGTTCTCACCAAGGCGCAAGCCGACGCGCTGGCCGCGACGCTGAAGGAGCGCTTCGGCAAGCAGGTGAAGCTGAATGTCGCCGTCGATGAATCCCTCATCGGCGGCCTGATTGTCAAAGTGGGCTCGAAGATGATCGACACCTCGATCCGCTCCAAGCTTGCTTCCCTCCAGAACAGCATGAAAGAGGTCGGATAAATGGGTATCCAAGCAGCTGAGATCTCTGCGATCCTCAAGGAGCAGATCAAGAATTTCGGCCAGGAGGTCGAGGTTGCCGAGGTCGGGCAGGTGCTCTCGGTCGGCGACGGGATCGCCCGTGTCCACGGCCTCGACAACGTCCAGGCCGGCGAGATGGTCGAGTTTCCCGGCGGTGTCCGCGGCATGGCGCTCAACCTCGAGGTCGACAATGTCGGCATCGTGATCTTCGGCGACGACCGCGCCATCAAGGAAGGCGACACGGTCAAGCGCACCAAGTCCATCGTGGACGTGCCCGCCGGCGACGCGCTTCTGGGGCGCGTGGTGGACGGGCTGGGCAATCCGATCGACGGAAAGGGCGAGATCAAGGCCGCCGAGCGCCGCATCGCCGACAGCAAGGCCCCCGGCATCATCCCCCGGAAGTCGGTGCACGAGCCGATGGCGACGGGGCTCAAGGCGATCGACTCGATGATCCCGATTGGCCGTGGCCAGCGCGAACTGATCATCGGCGACCGCCAGACCGGCAAGACCGCCGTCGCGCTCGACACGATCCTCAACCAGAAGGCCTATAACGAGGCCGCGGGCGACGACGAATCGAAGAAGCTCTACTGCATCTACTGCGCCGTCGGGCAGAAGCGCTCGACTGTCGCGCAACTGGTGAAGAAGCTCGAGGAAACGGGCGCGATCGACTACACGATCGTGGTTGCCGCCACCGCCTCGGACCCCGCGCCGATGCAGTTCCTGGCGCCCTATGCCGCGACCGCCATGGCCGAGTTCTTCCGCGACAACGGCCGGCACGCGCTCATCGTCTTCGACGATCTCTCGAAGCAGGCCGTCGCCTACCGGCAGATGTCGCTCCTTCTGCGCCGCCCGCCGGGGCGCGAGGCCTATCCGGGCGACGTCTTCTACCTGCACTCGCGTCTTCTGGAGCGTGCGGCAAAGCTCAACGAGGACAATGGCGCCGGCTCGCTGACCGCGCTGCCGATCATCGAGACCCAGGCGGGCGACGTGTCGGCCTACATCCCCACCAACGTGATCTCGATCACCGACGGCCAGATCTTCCTCGAGACGGAACTCTTCTACCAGGGCATTCGCCCGGCCGTGAACACCGGTCTGTCGGTGTCGCGCGTCGGCTCGGCGGCGCAGACCAAGGCGATGAAATCGGTCGCCGGCCCGGTGAAGCTCGAACTCGCCCAGTACCGCGAGATGGCCGCCTTCGCGCAGTTCGGCTCGGACCTCGACGCCTCCACCCAGCGCCTGCTGAACCGCGGCGCGCGCCTGACCGAGCTGATGAAGCAGCCGCAATACTCGCCGCTCACCAATGCCGAGATCGTCTGCGTCATCTTCGCCGGCACCCAGGGTTATCTGGACAAGCTCCCGGTCGGCGATGTCGGCCGCTTCGAAAAGGGCCTGCTGGCGCATCTGCGCGGCAAGCACCAGGCGCTGCTCGACGACATCACCCAGAACGACCGCGCGGTGAAGGGCGAGCTTCAGGACAAGATCAAGGCCGCGCTCGACGAATTCGCCCGCGACTTCGCCTGACCCGAGCCGAGAGGAGAAGGCGATGCCAAGCCTCAAGGACCTGAAGAACCGGATCAACTCGGTCAAGTCGACCCGGAAGATCACCAAGGCGATGCAGATGGTCGCCGCCGCCAAGCTGCGCCGCGCGCAGGAAGCGGCCGAGAACGCGCGTCCCTACGCCCAGCGGATGGAGGCCGTGGTGAACGGCCTCGCCGCCTCGGTCAAGGGATCGGACAGCGCGCCGCTTCTGCTGTCGGGCACCGGCAAGGACGACGTGCATCTTCTGGTCGTCATGACGGCCGAGCGCGGGCTCTGCGGCGGGTTCAACTCGTCCATCGTGAAGCTGGCGCGCCAGCACGCCGCGACGCTGGCCTCCAAGGGCAAGACGGTGAAGATCATCACCGTCGGCAAGAAGGGCCGCGAACAGCTCAAGCGCGATCTCGGCGAGCATCTGGTCGCGCATGTCGACCTGTCCGAGGTGCGCCGCGTCGGCTACCAGAACGCCCGCGAGATCACGCAGGACGTCCTGAAGCGCTTCGATGCGGGTGAATTCGACGTCGCCACGATCTTCTACGCCCGTTTCCAGTCGGTCATCGCCCAGGTTCCGACCGCGCAGCAGATCATCCCCGCCCCGGTCCCCGAGGATGCCGAGGCGACGATGCTCTATGACTACGAGCCCACGGAAGAAGCGATCCTCGAGGATCTGCTGCCGCGCTCGGTGGCGACGCAGATCTTCGCGGCACTGCTGGAAAACGCCGCCTCGGAACAGGGCGCGCGGATGAGCGCCATGGACAGCGCCACGCGCAACGCGGGCGACATGATCGATCGGCTGACCATCGAGTACAACCGCTCGCGTCAGGCCGCGATCACCAAGGAACTGATCGAGATCATTTCGGGCGCCGAGGCGCTCTGAGAAACCGGAGAGAGAGACAATGGCCGACAAGAAAGCCACCGGCAAGATCACCCAGGTGATCGGCGCCGTCGTCGACGTGCAGTTCGAGGGTGATCTGCCCGCGATTCTCAACGCGCTGGAGACCGACAACAACGGCAAGCGGCTGGTGCTGGAAGTGGCCCAGCATCTGGGCGAGAACACCGTGCGCACCATCGCCATGGACGCGACCGAGGGATTGGTGCGCGGCCAGCCGGTCACCGACACCGGTACGCCGATCGAGGTGCCGGTGGGCGACGCGACGCTTGGGCGCATCCTCAACGTCATCGGTGAACCCATCGACGAGAAGGGCCCGGTCAAGACCAAGGAAACGCGCGCCATCCACCAGCCCGCGCCCACCTTCGAGGCGCAGTCGACCGAAAGCTCGATCCTGGTCACCGGCATCAAGGTGATCGACCTTCTGGCGCCCTATTCCAAGGGCGGCAAGATCGGCCTCTTCGGCGGCGCCGGCGTGGGCAAGACGGTTCTCATCCAGGAACTGATCAACAACATCGCCAAGGTGCATTCGGGCTACTCGGTCTTCGCCGGTGTGGGCGAGCGCACGCGCGAGGGCAACGACCTCTACCACGAATTCATCGATTCCGGGGTCATCGACATCGAGAACCTCGAAAAATCCAAGGTGGCGCTGGTCTACGGCCAGATGAACGAGCCGCCGGGGGCGCGGGCGCGCGTCGGCCTGACCGGCCTGACGCTGGCCGAACAGTTCCGCGACCAGTCGGGCACGGACGTGCTGTTCTTCGTCGACAACATCTTCCGCTTCACGCAGGCGGGCTCCGAGGTGTCGGCGCTTCTGGGCCGCATCCCCTCGGCCGTGGGCTACCAGCCGACGCTGGCCACCGACATGGGCGCGCTGCAGGAACGCATCACCTCGACCAAGGCCGGCTCGATCACCTCGGTGCAGGCCATCTACGTGCCCGCTGACGACCTGACCGACCCGGCGCCCGCGACCTCGTTCGCGCACCTCGACGCCACCACCGTTCTGTCGCGCGCGATCTCGGAGCTGGGCATCTACCCGGCGGTGGACCCGCTCGACTCGACCAGCCGGATCCTCGACCCGCAGATCGTCGGGCAGGAACATTACGACGTCGCCCGTGCCGTGCAGGGGATCCTGCAGCGCTACAAGTCGCTGCAGGACATCATCGCCATTCTCGGCATGGATGAACTGTCGGAGGAGGACAAGCTGACCGTGGCCCGCGCCCGGAAGATCCAGCGCTTCCTCAGCCAGCCCTTCGACGTCGCCAAGGTCTTCACCGGCACCGACGGCGTGCAGGTGCCGATCGAGAAGACGATCGCGTCCTTCAAGGCCGTGGTCGAGGGTGAATACGACCACCTGCCCGAGGCCGCCTTCTACATGGTCGGCGACATCGACGAAGTGGTCGCCAAGGCGCAGCGGCTCGCCGCCGCGGCCTGAGGAGGGCAATGATGGCCGACACGATGCAATTCGACCTCGTCTCGCCGGAAAAGATGCTGGCGTCGGTCCCCGTGACCGCCGTCCAGATCCCAGGCACCGATGGCGATCTCACCGCGATGCCGGGGCATGTGCCCTTCATCACGACGTTGCGGCCGGGCGTCGTCATCGCCTCGACCGATAAGGGCGAGATGCGCTACGTGGTCACCGGCGGCTTCGCCGAGGTGTCGGCCGAGCGGATCTCGCTCCTGGCCGAGCGCAGCCTTCTGGCCGAAGAGTTCACGCAACCGCGCTTCGACGAGATGCTCGAAGAGGCGCGGGTGCAGCGCGACTCGGCCAAGGGCCCGGCGCATGACGCCAATGCCAAGCATTTCGCCGATATCATGGAAGCCGGGCGGCAACTGGGGCTGCAAGCCTCCAAGGTCTGACCCCGCCCACCACGACACCCAAGACAGGAAACGCGCGCCCGGCCGGGCGCGCGTTTTCCGTTTCTGCCGGCGGCGCGCCCCGCCGGCACCGCCCGCTGACACCCATGCCGGGTGCCTCTCCGCCGGGCCGGCATGGGCCGCGTTTTCCGACCACGCAGCACCCACCACGAGCCACACCCGGAGCCGTCTCCATCGCGCCCGATCGGCCACGCCGGACCAAAACGTCCTACGCGAGTCCTACGCGAGTCCTACGCGAGTCCTACGCGAGTCCTACGCCTGTCCTACGCCGTTTTCCGGCGGAAACCCCAGCAAACGAAGGGCCAAACCCCACCCCTCGGCTTAAGCGGCCAAACACCCGCGCGCGGTGCCTCAAGCTTTCATTAAGCACCGCGCGCTGCGGGTTTTCGGGCCCCGCGTCCCCGGATCCGATGGCGTCAGACGCTCAGGCAGACGTACTTCATTTCCAGGTAATCCTCGATCCCGTGGCGCGATCCCTCGCGTCCAAGCCCGGATTGCTTGACCCCCCCGAACGGCGCGACCTCGGTCGAGATGATGCCGGTATTCACACCGACGATCCCGTATTCCAGCCCCTCCTGAACCCGCGTGATGCGGCCGACATCGCGGGCATAGAAGTAAGCGGCCAGACCGAAAATCGTGTCGTTGGCGTAGTTTATCGCATCTTCCTCGGTGTCGAACTTGAAAAGCGGTGCCAGCGGGCCGAAGGTCTCTTCCTTGGCCACGATCATGTCCTGCGTGACGCCGGTCACGATGGTCGGCTGGAAGAACGTGCCCCCCAGCGAATGCGCCTCGCCCCCGGTCAGCACCTGGCCGCCCTTGGCCAGCACATCGTCGATATGCTCGCGCACCTTCTCCACGGCATCCTTGTTGATCAAGGGTCCGAGGTCGACGCCCTCCTCGAGCCCGTCGCCGACCTTCATGTCCTCGACGGCCTTTTTCAGCTTCTCTGCAAAGGCATCATAAACCCCGGCCTGCACGTAAATGCGGTTCGCGCACACGCAGGTTTGCCCGTTATTCCGGTACTTCGACATGATCGCCCCCTGCACCGCAGCATCCAGATCGGCGTCGTCGAAGACGATGAAAGGCGCGTTGCCGCCCAGTTCCATCGAGCACTTCATCACCTGGTCGGCTGCCTGGCGCAACAGGATGCGCCCGACCTCGGTCGAGCCCGTGAAGCTGAGCTTGCGCACCTTCGGATTCTCGCAGAACTCCTTCCCGATATCCGACGACCGCGACGAGGTGACGATGGCAAGAACGCCCTTCGGCATCCCGGCGCGCTCGGCCAGAACCGCCATCGCCAGGGCCGACAGCGGGGTCTCGGCCGCCGGCCGTCCAACGAAGCTGCATCCGGCCGCGAGGGCCGGCGCCACCTTGCGCGCGATCATGGCGTTGGGGAAATTCCACGGCGTGATCGCCGCCGCAACCCCGATCGGCTGCCGCAGCACGGTGATCCGCTTGTCGGGCTGGTGGCCGGGGATCGTCTCGCCGTAGACGCGCTTGGCTTCCTCGCCGAACCATTCGACGAACGACGCCCCGTACATGATCTCGCCCTTCGCCTCGGCCAGCGGCTTGCCCATTTCGGCGGTCAGGATGGTGGCCAGGTCGTCGGCGTTCTGCACCATAAGGTCGAACCATTTGCGCAGGATTCCGGCGCGATCCTTGGCGGTGCGCGCGGCCCACTCCTTCTGCGCCTCATAGGCGGCATCGATCGCGCGCGCCACTTCTCCGCGCGAGAGGTCGGCCACTTCGGCGATCACGTCGCCACGCGCGGGGTTGGTCACCTGGAACGTCTTGCCGTCCTCGGCATCGACCCAGTCGCCGCCGAGGAAGGCGCGGCTTTCCAGAAGTGTCGGATCCTTAAGGAGCGAGCGGAGATCGGTGCGTGTATCGAGCATGGTTGCCTCCCGAGGCTTCAAATGGTCTGTGATCGTCTCGACTCTCAACATAACGGTCCGAGGAAGACAATGCAGCCCGACGAAGACCTGAGCCGCGCCTACACCAATGCCGACCGCATCCCCAACGCCGATGATTTCCCACCGCGCTGGCGGCAGGCCGCCCGGGAGTTCCGGGCGGAACTGGGTGACCGCGCGCGGACCGGGCTGCGCTACGGGCCGGGCGCGCGGCAGGTGTTTGACCTGTTTCTGCCGCAGGACACGCCGCGCGGCTTAATGGTGTTCATCCACGGCGGCTACTGGATGAGCTTCGCGCCCGAGGATTGGTCGGGCTTTGCGGCGGGCGCGCTGGCGCGCGGCTGGGCCTGCGCGATGCCGGGCTACACCCTGGCGCCGGATGCGCGGATCGCGACCATCACCGATGAGGTCGAGGCCGCGATCACCGCCGCCGCGGCCGAGGTTGCCGGTCCACTGGTTCTGACGGGCCATTCGGCGGGCGGGCACCTGAGCGCGCGCATGGTCTGCACCGATCGCGCGCCGGATTTCGCGCCGCGCCTGTCGCGCGTGGTGCCCATCTCGCCGCTGGCCGATCTGCGCCCTTTGATGCGCACGGCGATGAACGAGAAGCTGCAACTCGATACGCAGGAGGCCGAGGCCGAGAGCCCGGCTCTGCTGACGCCG
>SLKW01000231.1 GCA_007134405.1 Paracoccaceae bacterium | reverse complement strand
TGCTTTTCAACGTGGTTGTCGAAGTGCGCCCGCCCGCCGGTCCGCTGGATGACGATGTCGACCGGATCCTGTCTTACGACCGCATCACCGATGCGATAACCGATGCGCTGGCCGCCGAGCGCCTGAATCTTCTGGAAACGTTGGCGGAACGCGTGGCCGAGCGTATTTTGGCCGAACCGCGCGCGATGCGTGCCTTTGTGCGTATTGAAAAGCTTGACCGCGGCCCCGGAGCACTGGGAGTCGAAATCGTCCGCGCCCGTGCCGCCGCGCCGCTCCGGCAGGTGCGGGCCGATGGCAGCGACCAGGCGGTGCATCCATTGGTCGTCTTTCTGGACAATGCGATGATCGATTCTGCGGATCTTGGCGCGCGACTCGATGCGCTCGAGGCGCGGGGGGCGCCCGTTGTTCTTTGCGTGGGCCGACCGCCAAGCGATGCGCCGAAAGTTGCGCCAAGGGCCGTGCAACGGCGGATCGACCTGCTCGCAATCGAACAGAATGCCTGGCGGCTGGCCGCCTGCGACCCGCGATGCGTTGTCACCTCCAGCCGAACCGAGATTGACTGGGCGATCCGCCAGGGGCAGACCATCGTCTGGGCGCCCTCAAAGGTCGTGCTGGATGCGCCTGACGGCCCCGTGGACCGATCGCACGACGGCGCCGCACTTGCGCTCTGGCTTGCCGAGGCGCTGGCGGCCGAGTGTTTCATCGTACCGCCCGGCACCGCCCTACCGGCGGGAAGCCGCGTTTCGATCGTTACCGCCGCCATCTGACGTTGCGATCCCCTTTTCTTGGGGCCTGTGTTGGCGTAGCCACGCGCCATGACGCGACATGAAGAGACCTTCCATTGGCCAGCGCCGCGCACAGATTTGCCGCGTGCGACAGCCGCACGAACCCTGGCGGGTTCAGCCCATGTCTGGTTCGACTGGCTGCGCGCGCTTGACGCCGCCCGTAAGCCGCGCGCCCCACAGCCGGAGGCATATGATCGCCTCGCAGCGCCGCGCCCGGTCTTGCCGGGTTTGCCCATCGACCGACCGCTGGTCATGGGCATCGTCAATGCCACGCCAGACAGCTTTTCGGATGGCGGCGAGGCATTCGCGCGGGATGATGCCGTCGCGCGCGCTCGTGCCCAGATCGTGGCCGGAGCGGACATCCTGGATATCGGTGGCGAGTCCACGCGCCCCGGCGCCGAAGATGTGCCGACTGCCAATGAGATCGAACGCACGGCGCCGGTCATTGCCGAATTACGCGCCGCGGGGATCACGACACCGATTTCGATCGATACGCGGAAGGCTCCCGTCGCTGAGGCCGCGTTGCGCGAAGGGGCGAGCATGGTCAACGACGTGGCAGCTCTCACTCATGACCCCGATCTGGGGCGCATGGTGGCTGAGGCCGGGGTGCCCCTATGCCTGATGCACGCACAAGGTACGCCACAAACGATGCAGGCGGATCCGCGGTACAGCGACGTGCTGATCGAAGTCTACGAATGGCTCGCCGAGCGCATCGACGCGGCTGAGGCGCATGGAATCGACCGGTCGCGATTGATAATCGATCCCGGCATCGGTTTCGGAAAAACCGTCGAGCATAATCTGACGCTTTTGAAAGGATTGGCGCTCTTGCATGATCTGGGTGCCCCGATTCTTCTGGGCGCCTCTCGCAAACGTTTCATCGGCACGCTCTCCGGCGTCGAGCCGGCAGGAGCGCGGCTTGCAGGCTCGCTCGCCGTGGCGCTTCATGCGGCGGGGCAGGGCGTGCAGATCCTGCGGGTTCATGACGTGTCCGAGACGGTGCAGGCCCTGGCGCTTTGGCGCGCATTGACGAAGGAGGGGACATGAGCAGGAAACTTTTCGGGACGGACGGGGTGCGAGGGCAAGCCAATTCCTGGCCCATGACCGCAGATCTGGCGCTGCGTCTGGGCGCGGCGGCGGGGCGCTTTTTTCGTTCCGACGGTGCCAACGGGCATCGCGTGGTGATCGGCAAGGATACACGGCTCTCGTGCTACATGCTGGAGAACGCTCTGACTGCGGGTCTCACCTCGACAGGCATGAACGTGTTACTTCTGGGGCCCGTTCCGACGCCCGCGGTGGGCTACCTGACCCGGTCGATGCGCGCCGATCTTGGCATCATGATTTCAGCCAGCCACAATGCAGCGTCGGATAATGGGATCAAGTTCTTCGGGCCCGATGGATTCAAGCTCTCCGACGAGGCCGAAGCGGCAATCGAAGCGATTATCGAAAGCGAAATCGCCCCGGTGCCGCCTCTGGAAATCGGCCGCGCACGCCGGATCGAAGATGGTCTCGGGCGGTATGTCGAATACGCCAAGACGACGCTTCCGCGCGGGCTTCGGCTGAATGGTCTGAAGGTCGTAATCGATTGCGCAAACGGCGCGGCTTACCGCGCTGCGCCCGAGGTGTTGTGGGAGTTGGGCGCCGAAGTCATTCCGGTGGGTGTCGAACCCGATGGCTACAACATCAACCGCGACGTCGGCTCGACCAGTCCGCGGGCGGCGGCCGAGACCGTGGTGGCGCATGGCGCTGATCTGGGCATCTCGCTTGATGGCGACGCCGACAGGGTGGTGATCATCGACGAGAAAGGGCAATTGGCAGATGGCGACCAGATCATGGCCCTGCTTGCCAGTCGTTGGGCTGACGGGGGACGGCTGAAGTCTGGAACGCTTGTCGCCACCGTCATGTCGAATCTCGGTCTGGAGCGTCATCTGGCCGGGCGTGGACTGCGACTTGAGCGTACAGCCGTCGGCGACCGCTACGTGGTCGAGCGTATGCGGGCGGGCGGGTTCAATCTGGGTGGCGAACAATCCGGCCATATCGTGATGACCGACTATGCGACCACCGGCGACGGCCTCATCGCCGGTCTCCAATTTCTGGGCGCGATGGTCGAGACGGGGAAAAAGGCGAGCGAACTTGTGCGCCAGTTCGAGCCGGTACCCCAGTTGCTGAAGAATGTGCGCTTCGCTGCGGGGCAGGCTCCGATGGAATTGTCGACGGTCCGTGATGCGGTCCGCGAGGCAGAGACGCGCCTTGCCGGTTGTGGGCGATTGTTGATCCGCATGTCAGGAACCGAACCGCTTGTTCGCGTAATGGTTGAATGCGAGGATTCGCAACTCATGGAATCCATCGTCGACAGCCTCGTGCAGAAGATCGAAGCCGCACTTTAATTCTTCGTCCGCTGGCGCCGAGTTGCGACATGGATATCAATCCCTCCATTCGCCGACCAACTCGCGCTCAATTTGCGTGCGGATAAGATCGGAAAATATGCAAATGATGAAATTGCGCGCATATTTTTGCCGCAGTGACTTTCGGCTGCACGCGCGAGGCGTTAAGCCACATCTATCTCTCTGATTGCGAGAACCGATGTCTCCGTTCGCATTTCCGATACCGCTGAATCCGCCGGTGCTTCTGGCGCCGATGTCGGGGATCACCGACTTGCCTTTCCGGCAGACAGTGATGCGTTTCGGCGTAGGATTAGTGGTAAGTGAGATGATTGCGGCGGGCGAGTTGGTCACACGCCGTCGATCAAGCCGGGCACGAGCCAGAATTTCGGCTGATGTGCCGACCGCTGTGCAACTCGCCGGCCGCGAACCTCACGCCATGGCCGAAGCGGCCCGGATTGCCGAAGGCGAGGGGGCGCCGCTCATCGACATCAACATGGGCTGTCCGGCGAAAAAGGTTGTCGGCGGGCTATCGGGTTCGGCATTGATGCGCGATCTCGATGTGGCGCTAAAGCTGATCGAGGCAGTGGTTCGCGCCGTACGCGTGCCAGTGACGTTGAAGACGCGACTGGGTTGGGATGCCGACTGCCTGAATGCACCCGAACTTGCGCTGCGCGCGGAAGGGGCGGGGGTCCGCATGATCACGGTCCACGGCCGGACACGCGCCCAGTTCTATAACGGCCGCGCCGACTGGCCTGCGATCCGGGCGGTGTGCGCGGCGGTGCGCATCCCGGTCATTGCCAATGGCGACATCCTGAACGCCGCCGACGCGCGCGTTGCGCTTGCCCAGTCCGGCGCGCAGGGCGTCATGGTCGGACGGGGTGCGCAGGGCCGGCCCTGGCTTCCAGCCCAGATCGCCGCGGTGCTTCACGGCACCCCGAAGCCTCTCATTCCGGAAGGTGGTGCGCTGGTCGATCTGGTTGCCACGCACTACGAGGCGATGCTGTCTTTCTATGGCCGTGATCTCGGCTTGAGGATCGCGCGCAAGCATTTGGGATGGTATGTCGACGCTGCCGGAGGACCGGCAGAGTTGCGCGCGCAGATCGTGCGGATACCGGATCCGGCGCAGGTTCTGACGCGCCTGCCGGAAGCGCTCGGCCTAGCGGAGGCGGCGATATGATGCCCGCAACCGGCGCGATATGGGCGGCGCTGCCGGTACCCGCCCTGCTGATAAAGCCTGAGAGCAAGGTGGAGCGCATATTGGGATGCAACCCGGCGGCCGAGTTGTTCCTCTCGTCCTCGACCGAGGCACTTGCGGGCGAACCCGCTCTTGATCGACTCACGATCGACGCCCCGATGGAAGAGGCGCTGGCCCGCACACGGCTAAACCGCGCGCCCCTTTTCATTAACGATGTTGATGTCTGCACCGGCGATCGGCCGCCGGTGCTATGCAGTCTTCAGCTTGCGTTACTCGCGGAAGGGGATGACACGGTCCTGATGCTGATCGCGCCGCGCGACATTGCCGGCAGGCTCGGCCGCACACAGGCCGTCAAGTCGGCGGCGCGCTCGGCCATCGGCATGGCGGAAATGCTGGCGCACGAGATAAAGAACCCGCTTGCCGGGATCGCTGGCGCCGCGCAGCTTTTGTCGATGGGGTTGCCCGCGGCGGACAGGGAACTCGCCGATTTGATCGTTGAAGAAACGCAGCGGATCGTGAAGCTGCTTGAACAGGTCGAACAGTTTGGGGATCAGCGCCCGCCGGAACGCAAGCCGATCAACCTGCACGACGTGCTAGAACGCGCCCGCCGTTCAGCCATCGTCGGTTTCGGGGCGCATATGCGCATCCACGATCAATATGATCCTTCGCTGCCGCTCACGATGGCTGACTCAGACCAGTTACTGCAGGTCTTTCTCAATCTTCTCAAGAACGCCTCCGAGGCTCAGCCCAGCGGCGGAACCATTCGCATTAGGACCTATTTCGAGCGCGGGCTGCATCTGCGCCGACCTAGTGGCCACGTCTCGCTGCCGCTGCATGTCGAGATCATAGACGATGGCCCCGGCCTCCCGCCTGAGATCGCTGACGAGATTTTCGAACCCTTCGTCTCTGGCCGCGAAAACGGCACCGGTCTGGGTCTTGCGCTCGTCTCGAAGATCATCGCAGCGCACGACGGCTGGATCGAAGTCGAAGGACGCCCCGGCCAAACCATCTTCCGTATCTCGCTACCCGTCGCACCGCATGAACCCGAGGAGTGATCCCGATGGATGGAACCGTCCTGGTTGCCGATGACGACCGCACGATCCGAACGGTGCTGACACAGGCCCTGACGCGCGCCGGCTGCCGGGTGCACGCGACCTCAAGCCTGACCACGCTGATGCGCTGGGTCGAGGAGGGCAAGGGTGATCTGGTCGTCTCGGACGTGATCATGCCGGATGGCAACGGAATTGAGATGCTTCCCCGTATCCGCGCTTTGCGTCCGGGCCTTCCGGTGATCGTGATCTCGGCGCAGAATACGATAATGACCGCGATCCAGGCGACCGAGGCCGAAGCCTGGGACTACCTTCCAAAGCCGTTCGACCTGCCGGACTTGCTCAAACGCGCGGCCAAAGCGATGCAGTCGAGCCCGCGCCGTGGCCGGGCGCCCGCGGAGCCGCCGCTGCGCGAGATTATCGACCCCCCTGCGGATGCCGACCTGCCGCTTGTCGGCCGCACCCCAGCGATGCAAACGCTGTATCGATTGGTCGCCCGCGTGATGAACACCGACATGCCGGTTCTGATCACCGGTGAGTCCGGCACCGGGAAGTCCTTGATCGCGCGCGCCCTGCACGACTTCTCGGATCGGCGGACGCAACCTTTCGTGCCGGCGGCCGGCCCCGACCTGGGGCAGGGTGACCCGGCAGCGGTTCAGGCGCTTGTGGCGCGTGCACGGGCTGGGACACTGGTGATCGACGGATTGGGTGATCTGGACAGCGCAGCGCAGGCACGCCTTGTGCGCCTGCTCGACACACTACCTGACAACGGCCCACGACTGCTCGCCATCGCAGAGGGAGATCTGTCCGCCGCTTTGGAGGCGGGCACTTTCCGGGCCGATCTTTATTACCGTCTGGCCGGCATGACCTTGAATGTGCCGCCCTTGCGCGAGCGGATCGAGGATATCCCGCTTCTGGCCGAGCATTTTCTGGCACGCGCCGCGCGTGAAACTGGCAGTGCGCGAACGTTGGCGCCGGCGGCGGTCGAAATGATGCGCCATTATACTTGGCCGGGTAATGTCCGGCAGTTGGAAAACACGATGCGTCGACTGGTCGTCACTGGACAGGCGACCGAGATCGGGCGTAACGAGATTGAGTTGGCCTTGAGCGGCCAGCCCGCCGCCATGCCAGCCCATGACGGAACGCGCAGTGAGAAACTGAGCGAGTCGGTCGGTCGACATCTGCGTAGATACTTTGAACTTCACGGGGACGAATTGCCGCCGCCGGGCCTTTATGATCGTATCCTGCGAGAGGTCGAAGCGCCCCTGATCGAAATCGCACTCGAATACACTGGTGGTAATCAGGCGAAGTGTGCGGAGTTGATGGGAATCAATCGCAATACCTTGCGCAAGAAGATCAATGACTTGGATATTCGCGTGACACGCCGCCGCAAATTGATGTAAACACGCCACAATGGCGTGGCCACTGTGCCGCAGCCTGGCGCGCCCACGCGCTACCGGAACGAGGCGACGAGCGGCACCCGATGGCGACGGAAATTCCGGCACACAAGCTTGCGGGAAGCGGTCTGAACGCATTGCTTCCTCCCCGACGCAGCCCTGGCAGGCGTCGGATCCAGGCAATCGCCACATTCGTGTTGGTAGCTCTGGCGCCGATCTTGGTGCTAGTGACGGTTCTGGTTTTAGGGCCGTTCGCCGCGCCAACCCCGTTGCCGTCGCTTCGCGTCGTACTGCTGGTAGATCTGGTCTATATTCTCATTGTCGCGACCTTGGTCATGGCGCGAATTGCGCGACTGGTCGCTGCGCGCCGCAAGCGCTCGGCCGGTTCGCGGCTTCATATGCGCCTTTCGGCACTTTTTGCGATCAGCGCACTGCTGCCGGCGATCACCGTGGCGGTCTTTGCCGTCATTACCATCAATTTTGGGCTGGAGAGTTGGTTTTCTGAACGGGTGCGCAACGTTGTCGGCAGTTCGCTGGCTGCCGCCGAAGCATACCAGGCCGAGCAGGAAGAAAACCTCGTCGAGGACGGGCTTGCCGTCGCCTGGCGGTTGGAAAACGTGCTTGCCATGGATCCACTGATCCCCGAAGGCGAGCTACGCCAAGTGCTCAGTCAGGCCCAGTCGGACGTTCAGCGCGGGCTTCGCGTGGCGTTCATAATCGACGGAGAGGGGGCGGTTCGTTTGCGCGGCGACCGATCCTATCTGTTCGATTTCATTCAGCCCGACCGCGACGAGCTCGACCGCGCGTTGGCGGGTGAACTGGTCCTGATCCGCGATTGGGAGAACAGCGAGTTTCGTGCAGTCGTGCCGATTCAGGGGAGAGCCAATCGCCTCCTCTATATCGCCCGCGCCGTGGATGGTGATCTGCTTAGTCTGCTCGACGACACCCAAGAGACCATCCAGCTCTACACGCAACTCGAACGCGAGCGGGGCCGACTATTGTTCAATTTTGGGCTCATATATCTGGGTTTCGCTCTGATCCTGATTCTTGCGTCGGTTTGGCTGGGCATGTGGTTCGCCGAACGCCTCTCGCGCCCGATTGGGCGGCTCGCCGGTGCGGCCGAGCAGGTGGGGGCGGGCGATCTGAATCAGCGCGTTCCCGAAGAAAAGGGCGACGACGAAATCGCGCTTCTGGGGCGCGTCTTCAATCAGATGACCCGGCAGTTAAAGTTGCAGCGCGACACGTTGCTCACTAACACTCGCCAGATTGAAGTAAGGCGGCGGCTCTTTGACTCGGTCTTGGGTTCGGTGACTGCCGGGGTGATCGGGCTGGACGGGTCGGGCAAGGTCGATTTCGTGAACCGCGCCGCTGAATCGCTCCTCGGGATTAGCAGTGAGAGTGCCTTTCGCCGTTCCTTGGCTGAAATCGTTCCTGAATTCGCCGCGCTTCTCGATCGGCTGCGGCGAGGCGACGGTCGACTTGACGGACGAATCCAGGAAGAGCTGCGTCTGAGCAGAGGCGGGCGGCTTGAAACGTTGTTGGTGCGGCTGGCCGAACGCCGCAACGCCGCCGGTGACCTTGAGGGTTATGTGCTGGCGTTTGACGACGTGACCGAACTCGTATCGGCGCAGCGCATGGCAGCATGGGGCGATGTCGCGCGCCGAATTGCGCACGAGATAAAGAACCCGCTGACGCCCATCCAGCTTTCCGCCGACCGGATAAAACGAAAGTTTCGACGGCATCTTTCCGAGGAAGATGCACGGGCGCTGGAGGAATTGACCGATGTTATCGTCCGGCAGACAAACGATTTGCGCCGTATCGTCGATGAATTCTCGCGTTTTGCGCGCATGCCGGAACCTGACAGACGCCCACACGATCTTGTCCAGGTTGTACGAGACGCAGTGACGCTCCAGGACGCCGGTATGCCAGATATCGACATCACGGCTGACTTGCCCAAGGTTCCGATCACGCTTGATATCGATCGTGCAATGATCGGGCAGGCGCTCATAAATCTAATCAAGAACGGTGGCGAAGCTATCGAAGCTTTGCGTGAACGAGGGAATGTAACCGAGAGCTACGTACCTCGGATCGAAGTCGCGATGACACGCGAGCGCGGAGCAGTATCGATCACGATCTCAGACAACGGAATCGGGCTGCCGGCGGATCGTGCCCGGCTATTCGAACCTTACGTGACCACGCGCGACAAAGGGACCGGGTTGGGGCTTCCGATCGTCAAGAAGATCATTGAGGAACACGGTGGCACGTTGCGCCTGCGTGATGCGCCCACCTTCGAGGGCTGCGCTCATGCCGGGGCGTTGGCTGAAATCAGGCTGCCCCTGCTGGGCGGTGCGCAAGCGCCGCGCGCGGAGGCCAAAACAAAGACCGAGGCAGAGGTATGAGCGACATTCTGATTGTCGATGACGAACGCGACATCCGCGAACTGATATCCGAAATCTTGCGCGACGAAGGCTATGCCACACGCGTTGCCGCGAATGCCGACGAGGCAATGAATGCGATTACCGCGGATCCGCCTTCGCTTCTGATCCTGGATTTGTGGCTGAAAGACAGCAGGATGGATGGGATCGGCATACTGATGGCGGTGAAGCGCGAGCATCCGGGCATCCCGGTCGTCATCATCTCGGGCCACGGCAATATCGAGATCGCGGTGGCGGCAATCAAGAAAGGTGCCTACGATTTCATCGAGAAGCCCTTCAATATTGACCAGTTGATGGTGGTGATTGGTCGCGCAATGGAAACGTCGCGTCTGCGGCGCGAAAACACGCAGCTTCGTCGTCGCGATGGCGGTCCGACTGAAATGGTGGGCCAGAGCCAAGCGATCAAGGTGCTGAAATCGCAGCTGTCTAAAGTCACAAAGTCGAACGGCAGGGTAATGTTGACCGGCCCATCGGGCTGCGGAAAAGAAATGGCCGCCCGCTACATCCATGCGCAATCCAACCGCGCCGAGGGCCCCTTCGTCAGCGTTTCCTGTGCGGCCATCGAGCCCGACAAAATGGAGACCGTGCTATTTGGACAGGAGGGCGCGCAAGGTGTGGTGCCGGGGCTGTTAGAACAGGCGAACGG
>SLKW01000128.1 GCA_007134405.1 Paracoccaceae bacterium | reverse complement strand
GTGGGCAGCGCCTCGGACGGGATCAGTTGCTGGCGCCGCGCCATCCAGGGCACGTGGGCATAGCCATAGAGCGCTACGCGGTCCGGCGAAAGCGACAGCAGCTTCTGGACCGAGTCGGAGATCCCGGCACGCGTCTGGTGCGGCAGACCGAACAGAATGTCTGCGTTGAGGCTCTCGATACCATGCGCGCGAATCGCCTCGACCGCGTCTCGGGTGATCTCATAGCTCTGGTCGCGCCCAATCACGGCTTGGATCTGCGCGTCGAAATCCTGCACCCCGATCGAGGCGCGGGTCATGCCCATTTCCGCCAGCGCGTCCAGTCGTGCGGCGTCGATCTCGTTGGGGTCGATCTCGACCGAGAACTCGGACCCCTCGGCCAGCGGGGCGACATCGAAGATCGCGCGGGCCAGATCGCGCATTGCAGCAGCCGGCAAGAGCGTGGGCGTGCCCCCGCCCCAGTGCAGGCGCGCCAGTCTCACCCCTGGTGGCAGGGCTGCGCGCAAGAGTTCCAGTTCCGCCTTGAGCGTCCGGACATAGGACAGGACGGGCGTATCGCTGCTGGTGCCTTGCGTGCGGCAGGCGCAGAACCAGCACAGCCGGCGGCAGAAGGGCACATGCACATAGAGCGAAATCTTGCTGCCCGGGGCGATCGCACCCAGCCAGTCGACGAATGTTCCCGCCCCGACATCATTGGAGAATTGCGGAGCGGTCGGATAGCTCGTATAGCGCGGTACGCGCGCGTCGAAGAGCCCCAGGCGGGCGAGTTGCGAAATCGTTTCCATTGGAATACCTTTATCTAACCCTCGGGGCGGGTCGTTGACTTAAGTCAAATCCATGCAAAAGACTGCCACACTCGACAAAGACATCATTCCTTCGGACTGCGGCGACTGCCCGATCCGTCACCGTGCCGTTTGCGCGCGTTGCGAGAGCGACGAGCTCCATCAGCTCGAGGAGATGAAGTATTATCGAAGCTTCGAAGCCGGGCAGACGGTGATCTGGTCAGGCGACCGGATGGATTTCGTGGCCTCGGTCGTTACCGGCATCGCGACACTGACGCAGACGATGGAAGATGGACGCCGCCAGATCGTCGGCCTGCTGCTTCCGTCGGATTTTGTTGGCCGTCCGGGGCGCGACACCGCGGCCTACGACATCACCGCGACGACCGATCTGGTGATGTGCTGCTTCCGCAAGAAGCCCTTCGAGGAAATGATGGTGTCGACGCCACATATCGGCCAGCGGCTTCTGGAGATGACGCTCGACGAACTCGACGCTGCGCGCGAGTGGATGCTGCTTCTCGGACGCAAGACCGCGCGCGAGAAGATCGCGAGCCTGATGGCGATCATTGCAAGGCGGGACGCGACGGTGTCGGCCCGGACCAAGGCCGGGCGGCCGGTGCAGATCGAGCTGCCGCTCACGCGCGAGGCGATGGCCGAATACTTGGGCCTGACGCTGGAGACGGTGAGCCGCCAGATCTCGGCGCTGAAGCGGGATGGGGTCATCGAGATGCACGGCAAGCGCCACGTGACGATCCCCGATTTCGACCGCTTGCTTGAGGAATCGGGCGATGACAGCGACGGCGGGTTCCTGGTCTGAGATCGCCGAGCCCATGCCCCGACCCTTGGTCCCGAAGCGCGTGGGCGGGGTGGTTGACGAAAGCTTGACGGGGCGTTCGGAGGCGGGGAGCCGAGGACGCGCAGGTCGGGCTATTTTCTATATTTTGTTGGGATTCCGGGCGCTGGCATACGTATGGCAAGCGTATGACAAACGTATGACAAACGTATGGCAAGCGTATGACAGATGCGCGCGTTGCGGGCCGAATCCGGTGAAACCGGCGCGGCGGGCGCAACGTTCGGTGAGTGTGACTCCGCAACGGTTCGGGGCGGAACATGCGCCCTTCTTGCCGATAGGGCCAGCTTCCCGGGCGCGACAGGGACAGTTGCACATTCCCGCACATTTGCCGCCCGTGGGTGGGCGCGATGCCGTCGCTGGCGCAAGGGCGGGATTGCCTCGCGCGACGTCGCGACCTTGAGCACCTGCCGCGCGCGCTCCGCCGCCTTGGTTGGGTTCAGTGGCCCAGGATCTGGCTGAGAAACAGTTTCGTGCGCTCGGACTGCGGGTTGCGAAAGAATTCGCGCGGCTCGTTCTGCTCGACGATCTGGCCCTGGTCCATGAAGACCACGCGGTTCGCCACCGCCTGCGCGAAGCCCATCTCGTGGGTGACGCAGATCATCGTCATCCCCTCTTCGGCGAGCTGGATCATGGTGTCCAGCACCTCCTTGATCATCTCGGGGTCGAGGGCCGAGGTCGGCTCGTCGAAGAGCATGATCCGCGGCTTCATGCACAGCGAGCGGGCGATGGCGACGCGCTGCTGCTGACCGCCGGAAAGCTGGCCGGGATATTTCAGCGCCTGTTCGGGGATCTTGACCTTCTCGAGGAAATGCATCGCGATCTCCTCGGCCTCTTTCTTGGGGATCTTGCGCACCCAGATCGGGGCGAGCGTGCAGTTTTCCAGGATCGTGAGGTGCGGGAAGAGGTTGAAGTGCTGAAACACCATCCCGACCTCGGAGCGCACCTTGTCGATGTTCTTCAGGTCCGAGGTGAGTTCGGTGCCGTCGACGATGATCTGGCCTGACTGGTGCTCCTCGAGCCGGTTGATGCAGCGGATGAGCGTCGACTTGCCCGACCCGGACGGTCCGCAGACCACGATCCGTTCGCCGCGATGGACGGTCATGTCGATGTCGCGCAGGACGTGGAACTGGCCGAACCACTTGTTCATCTTGGTGATCTGGATCGCGACCTCGCTGGTCACCTTCATCTTCCGCGTGTCGATCTTGCGGTCGATGCCGTGTTCGATCGAGAGATCGGGGACGGTATCGGTCATGGATCGGCCTCCTTATCGGTGGTCGGTGCGCAGCCGGCGCTCGAGATACATGGAATAGCGCGACATGCCGAAGCAGAAGACGAAGAAGACCGCGCCGATGAAGATGAAGAGCTCCCAGTAGATGCCCTGCCAGTCCGAGCTTGCCCGGATCGCGTTCGACAGGCCGATGGGATCGAGGAGTCCAATGAAGACCACGAGCGTGGTGTCCTTGAAGAGCCCAATGAAGGTGTTGACGATACCGGGGATCGCGATGCGCAGTGCCTGCGGCATGATGATGAGCCGCTGCGCCTTCCAGTAGTCGAGGCCGAGCGCGTCCGCCGCCTCGTACTGACCGCGCGGAAGCGCGGCGAGCCCGCCGCGGATCACCTCGGCCATGTAGGCGGCGGCGAAAAGCGTGACCATGATGATGACGCGCAGGATCAGGTCGAAGCTGGTGCCCGGCGGCAGGAAGTAGTTGAGCAGAAGCGAGGCGGTGAACAGGAGCGTGATCAGGGGCACGCCGCGAATGAATTCGATGAAGGTAACGCAGATCGACTTGATGAGGATCATGTCCGACTGCCGGCCGAGCGCGAGAAGGATCCCCAGCGGCAACGAGAGCGAGATGCCGGTGACGCCGATGACCAGAGAAATGAGGAAGCCGCCGAAACGGTCGGAGCGGACGAATTCGATGCCGACGGGCAGGAGGTCGGACATGACCGAGGCAAAGGGTCCGGCCGCGACCGCCCACCAGAGAAGCGGCGCGAGGAAGGCCGCCAGCGTCGCGGGCAGCGTGCCGAGCGGGCGCAGCAGGACCAGAACGGCGCCCGCGACGACGAAGCCCAAGGCCGCCGAAACCGGCAGCCAGATCGACCCGCCCCAGAGCAGGAAATAGGCCATGAACGGATAGGCGGCCGAAAACCAGATCAGCTTGCGCGGCACCCAGGGGAAAAGGATCGGCCCCAGCGCCACCAGCAGAAGCGCCAGCGCCAGGACCGGACGCCAGTAGAGATGCGGCGGGTAGAAGCCGAAGAGAAGCTGGTGCAGGCGGTCGTTGATCACCCCCCAACAGGCGCCCGCCGGCACGCCGGCCTCGGCCCAGATGCGCCGGCATTCGCTCAGCGAGCCGGCATCCCAGACCGAGCGCATGAGCCAGGGGCCTGTTTCGAGCACCATCCAGGCGACGACGAGAAGCGACAGCACGGTGAGCACGGTGCTGAGCCAGCCGTTGAACAGGTTCTCGCGCAACCATTTCACCGCGCCGCGCTCGGTCACCGGGGGAACCTGTTCGGGGATCATCGTGTCGCGGACGAAGGCGACGGTCTGGGCGTGGGTGTCGCTCATCTCACCGCTCCTTCAGCTTGACGCGGCTGTTGTAGACGTTCATCGCGCCCGAGATCGTCAGGCTGATCAGCAGGTAGATGAGCATCATCAGCATCATCCCCTCGAGCTCGCGCCCGGTCTGGTTGATGGTGATGCCGCCGAGCGTCGAGCGCAGGTCCATGTAACCCACGGCGAGGCCCAGCGAGGTGTTCTTGGTGATGTTGAGATACTGCGAGATCAGCGGCGGGATGATGACCCGCAGCGCCTGCGGCAGGATCACCAGCCGCATCGTCTTGCCCGGCTGCAGGCCGAGCGAAAACGCGGCCTCGGTCTGACCCTTCGAGATGGCGAGGATGCCGGCGCGCACGTTCTCGGCGATGAAGGCGCCGGTATAGATGCCGAGGCCCAGCCACATCGCGATGAGCGAGTTGCGCATGTGGATGCCGCCTTGGAAGTTGAAGCCTCGAAGCTCCGGGTAGCTCAGGTGGAAGCCGAGCGCCCAGAGCAGCAGGATGACCGGGCCGAAGAGGATCAGCAGGCTCTTCCACCACGTCTTCGGCCGCACGCCGGTGGCGTTCTGCACGCGCGTGGCGTGCGCGATCAGGCGCCTGTTCGCCCAGATGCTGAGGGCGACGACGAGGATGAAGGCGATCGCGTTCAGGCTGGGCTGCACGCCGCCCAGGTCGAGCGCGCCCAGGCCGCGGCTGAATTCCGGCGCCGGAACGTAGACACCGCGATTGGTGACGGCGACGCTGTCGAAGAAGGCCATGCTGGCGGTCGGCTCGTCGCCGCGGAACGCGCTTGGCGGCGGCATCGCCTCGGTCATGATGGCGCCGAATATGAGAATCCACAGAAGCGTGGGGATGTTGCGGAAGACCTCGACATAGACGGTCATCAGGCGGGCGACCATCCAGTTGTTGGAAAGCCGCAGGACGCCCGCGATGACGCCCACCACGGTCGCCAGCACGCAGGCCATGATCGCCAGGATGATCGTGTTGAGAAAGCCCACGACCGCGGCGCGGCCATGGGTCATGGTACTGTCGTATTCGATGGGCCGCTGGCTGATGTCGTAGCCGGCGACATTCCAAAGGAAGGCGAAGGAGAAATCCTTGCCGAGCGCCTGCAGGTTGCGGAGTGTGTTGTCGATCAGCCAGGCGGCGCCGAGCATGAGGAGCATCAGCGCGAAGATCTGGATCGTGTAGGAGCGGTACCGCGTGTCGTAGAGCAGCATGCTCAGGCGGAAGCTTTCGCGCGGTGCCTCGCCCTGGGTGACGGCCATCGATGATCTCCCGGCATCGGGGTGGTCAGACTCGCATCCCTGACCCGGCAGGTTCAGAGGCCGCCCCGCGCTGCAACTATCCGATGAAAATGGGCGCGCGATGCTTCACCGCGCGCCCGGGCCCTGTCTCAGCGGAAGGGCGGAGAGTACATCAGCCCGCCCTGAGTCCATTGGGCGTTGAGCCCACGGGCCAGGCCGATCGGCGTCTGCTCGCCAATATTGGCGGCGAAGATCTCGCCGTAATTGCCGCCCACGGCCAAGGCGCGCACGGCCCATTCGTTGTCGAGGCCGAACATCTCGCCCAGATTGCCCTCCGTGCCCAGAAGGCGATTGATCTCGGGGTTGTTGGTGCCGGCGGCAAGCTCGGCGAGGTTGGTGGAGGTCACGCCCAGTTCCTCCGCCGCGATCAGGGCGTTGAGCACCCAGCGGACGATGTCGGCCCACTGATCGTCGCCATGGCGTACAAGCGGGCCCAGAGGCTCCTTCGAGATGACTTCGGGCAGGATCACGTGATCGCCCGGGTTCTCGAAGCTGGCGCGCGTCGCGGCCAACCCGGACACGTCGGTCGTGTAGACGTCGCAGGCGCCGGCGAGGTACTGCTGCTGCGCCTCGGCGTTGGTTTCGATCGGTACGGGTTCGTAATCCATGCCGTTGACGCGGAAATAGTCCGCAAGATTGAGCTCGGTCGTCGTGCCGGTCTGGATGCAGACGGTCGCCCCGTCGAGCTCGGTCGCCGAGGAAACGCCCAGGCCGCGATCCACCATGAACCCCTGGCCGTCGTAGTAGTTGATGCCGGTGAAGGTGAAGCGCAGGTCGACATCGCGCGAGAACGTCCAAGTCGTGTTGCGCGCCAGCATGTCGACCTCGCCCGACGCGAGGGCGGTAAACCGAGTCTGCCCTGTGGTTGGCACGAAGTTCACGGCGTTCGGATCGTCGAGGACCGCAGCGGCCACGGCGCGGCAGACCGCGACGTCGAAGCCCTGCCAAACGCCATTCGCATCCGGTGCCGAGAAGCCGTTGACGCCAGTGGATACGCCGCAGTTCAATTCGCCGCGCGACTGAACGTCGTTCAGCGTTTGGGCAGACGCGATCCCGGCCGCTAACGCACCTACCGCCAGCGTGCCCAGAAATGTGGATTTATTCATCGTTTACCTCTTCCCGTGGAGCCGTCTTTGTCGACGGTTTGTGTGAGCCTGCCAGAGCTCATATCAACGCGGTCGACCGTCGCACGAGCCCGGCAAGCCGGCGCGTGCCTTACGGCAACCGCCTTTCGAACTTGTTCTGATAAAAATGACACGTCAAGCGACTCGTTGCGACGCCGCCGGCCGCCGAAGGGTATGTTCAACGGCAAGCGACGAAGAAGCGATATGCCTCGAGGAAGCTCTGACGCCGCGATTCCGCGAGGGCCGCAGCCTCTTCATCCGCGCCCCATTGAGAAATCTGCCAATCTTCGTCGATCCGCGAAACGCGCCACAATTCTTCGGGCTCGGCCTGACCCTCTGTCGCTGCCAGCCCGATGACCAGCGATCCTGACATCGCGACCAGATCATGCAGGGCGGTCAATTCGAAGGCGCCAAAGCTCGCAACATGAGCAGAAAGTACATCCAGCGTGAGTTGAGGTTGCGTGAGCGGCATCACTCCCGTTGTCACCTCCCAACGAATGCCGAAGCGGCGCGCGGACCAGTCGAGAAGCGGGTCCCACGCGGCGGCCTGTTGCGCAATCAGCGCCGCAGGAGCGTCGGCGCGGTAGCACAGCAGATCCGTTGCGCCATAGGCCGCGATCAGATCAGCCACTTCCGCGGCTTGGCCGCGCACCTTGTCGACGGCCGCGTTCGCCGCCCGGGTCGCAGGCATCGTGTCGGGCCGGATCGTCCCCTCTTGAGCGCGCCATTCCTGCGCGACCATGTCGGCCAGTGCACGGGTCGGAAGGATCAGGGAAGCTTTGGCCGGCGTGCGCAACTCGCGCCCGTCCAGGCGAAGGATATGGCCGCCCTCGGCGGCTTCTACCGTGACCTGGGACCAGAACCGCCGCGCCGCCCAGCCGCTCATGCATGCTCCCACAGACGGTCGAGTGCAGCGCCCAACGCGTCGAAACTGTCGACGACAAGGTCTGCCCCGGCTTGCTGCAACGCGGTGGGCGCGTGATATCCCCATGCAACTCCCAGCGTCCGCGTCCCTGCCGCACGCCCCATGGCGATGTCGAAGGTGGTGTCGCCGATCATCGCCGCCCGCGACGGATCGATCCCGGTTTCGCCGAGAGCCGCGCGCAGCATAGTTGGATCAGGCTTCGATGGATGGTCGTCGGCGACCTGCATCGTGCGGAACAGACCGCCGAGTGCATGCGCGGCGATCACATGCTCAAGCCCGCGCCGCGACTTTCCGGTTGCGACACCCAGGATCAGGTCAGGGTGCCCTGACAAGCGTTCCAGCAGCTGGCGCGCGCCGGGATAGAGCGGCGAGAGCGTCTGCGCGCGCAGGCTTGCAAAGCTTTCCCGATAAGCGCCTACCAGGTCTTCGTGGAGTGCGGCATCGGCCTGCGGAAGCAGCGCCGCAATCGCCTGGGGCAGCGACAGGCCAACAATCGACAAGACCCGCCCTCGCGGGGGACAGTCGAGCCCGTGCATCTCAAAGGCGTGCGCCATCGCTGCACAAATCTGCACCTGGCTATCGACCAATGTGCCGTCGATGTCGAAGACAAGAAGCCGCGCCGTCATTGCGCCGCCTCGAACGGGTCGGCGGGAACATCGGCATCCGACCAGCCGAACGTGTCCCAGCTCTTGCGCATATGCGTGGGAAGCGGCGCGGTGATGGTCACTATCTCGCCCGTGATCGGGTGGTCGAAGCGGATCGAGCGGGCATGGAGATGCAGCTTGCGGCTGATCTCGCCACCCAATTGCGCGCCCCAGCCGTCGCCGGGGTTATCCTGCCCCGCGCCCCCATACTTTCCGTCACCCACGATGGGGTGGCCGATCTCGGCCATGTGGGCGCGGAGCTGATGGGTACGGCCGGTAACGGGAAGAGGCGCCAGCCAGGCCGCGCGGCTGCCGAGGCGTTCGAGCACCGCATAGTCGGTGGTCGCGCGCTTGGCTCCTTCGGTCGCTGCGACCTGATCGGGGTGGATGCAGCGCATCTTTTCGGCCCGAGGGCCGCCGGCCTTGACCAGTCCGTAGCGGATCGTCCCCATGGCGGGGTTGGGCACCCCAGCGACGATGGCCCAGTAGATCTTGCGCGTAGTGCGCGCCCGGAACGCCTCGCCCAGACGCCGTGCAATGCGCGGAGTGCGAGCAAGCAGCATGACGCCCGACGTATCCTTGTCCAGACGGTGCACCAGCACCGGGCGCTCCTTGTACCCGAACATCAGAGCGTCGGTCAGCCCGTCGACGTGCCGCGCACCCTGGCCGGATCCGCCCTGGCTGGGAAGCCCCGGCGGCTTGTTGAGGGCGATGATATGCGCGTCCTTCCACAGAACAGCCGCCTGGATCATCTCGGCGTCGCTTGCGGTCATCGGGGGCGCGGCGAGTTTGGCCACGGGTGCGGGCGCGTCGGGCAGAGGCGGGATGCGCACGCTCTGACCGGGTTCCAGGCGGGTCGCGGCCTTGACCCGACCGCCATCAACGCGCAACTCGCCCTTGCGACAGAGCTTTTCCACCATCGCCTGGCTCACCTGCGGAAAGCGCCGCTTCAACCAGCGGTCGAGGCGCTGGTCGCCCTCGTCCTCTGTCACGGTCAGGTGCTGGACGCCGGTCATGTCGGCACGCTCCGCGCCAGCATGAGGTCACCCGCGCCAAACGTGATTTGAATATTGGTTCCGAACATGCGCCCTCTTTTCCCGCACGGAGCCGGTTGTCAACCGGCCCTACCCCCTTGGCGACGTGCACGCAGCTTGGCGAAGTAGTCGAGCCGTTTTCGCAGTTCGCGCTCGTAGCCGCGTTCGGGCGGCGCATAGAGAACCGGGCGCTTGACGCCTTCTGGGAAGTAGCCCTGGCCCGAAAAGGCGTCCTCGGCGTCGTGATCGTACTCATAGCCCGCGCCGTAGCCATGGTCCTTCATCAGCTTCGTCGGCGCGTTCAGGATATGCGCAGGCGGCGGCTTCGAACCGGTCTGCTTGGCGAGCCTGCGCGCGGCGCCGAACGCTGTGTAGGTGGCGTTCGATTTCGGCGCGAGGGCGAGGTAGACCACCGCCTGCGCCAGAGCCAGTTCGCCCTCGGGGCTTCCCAGGCGCTCGTAAACCTCCCAGGCCTGCAGACAGAGCGCCTGCGCCTGAGGGTCGGCGAGCCCGACATCCTCGCTTGCCATGCGGGTGATGCGGCGGGCCAGGTAGCGCGGATCCTCGCCGCCTTCGAGCATCCGCGCGAACCAGTAAAGCGAGGCATCCGGATCCGAACCGCGCACCGATTTGTGCAGCGCCGAGATCAGGTTGTAATGGGCATCACCGGAC
>SLKW01000279.1 GCA_007134405.1 Paracoccaceae bacterium | reverse complement strand
GTCGCGGACCCCGATGGGCGGGTTCCGGGGCGTCTTCGGCGGCGTCCCGGCGGCCGAACTGGGCGGCCAGGCGATCGCCGCGGCGCTGTCCGGGGCGACGGTGAAGGCAAGCCAGATCGAGGAGCTGGTGATGGGCTGCGTCCTGCCCGCGGGGCAGGGCCAGGCGCCGGCGCGGCAGGCTGGATTCGTCGCAGGCCTGGGCGAGGAGGTGCCGGCGACGACGCTCAACAAGATGTGCGGCTCGGGGATGAAGGCGGCGATGGTGATCCACGATCAGATCGCGCTTGGCGCGACGGGCATCGCGGTCGCCGGCGGTATGGAGAGCATGACCGAGGCGCCGTACCTGTTGCCCAAGATGCGGGGGGGTGCGCGGATCGGGCATCAACAGGTGGTGGATCACATGTTCCTCGACGGGTTGGAGGACGCCTATGACAAGGGCCGCCTGATGGGCACCTTCGCCGAGGATTGCGCCGAGGCCTTCCAGTTCACCCGCGAGGCGCAGGACGACTATGCCTTGGGCTCGCTTTCCAATGCGCTGGAGGCCACGGCGAGCGGGGCGTTCGAGCATGAGGTCGTGCCGGTGTCGGTGAAGGGCCGGAAGGGTGAAGTCATTGTTTCCGTTGACGAACAGCCGCAAAGCGCGCGGCCCGACAAGATCCCGACCCTCAAGCCCGCCTTCCGCAAGGACGGCACGGTGACGGCCGCCAATGCCTCGTCGATCTCGGACGGGGCGGCGGCGCTGGTCCTGGCCTCGCGCGGCGCGGCCGAGGCCGCGGGCGCGCCGATCCGGGCGGTGATCCGGGGCCATGCGAGCCATGCCCAGGCGCCCGGCTGGTTCACCACCGCGCCGGTGCCCGCGGCGCAGAAGCTCTTGAAAAAGCTGGGTTGGTCGGTCGATGACGTGGACCTGTGGGAGGTCAATGAGGCCTTCGCGGTGGTGCCCATGGCCTTCATGCGCGAGATGGGAATCGGGCGCGAGAAGATGAACGTGAACGGCGGGGCCTGCGCGCTGGGGCATCCGATCGGCGCCTCGGGCGCGCGGATCATGGTGACGCTTCTGAATGCGCTGGAAAAGCGCGGGCTCAAGCGCGGTATCGCGGCCATCTGCATCGGCGGCGGCGAGGGCACGGCGATCGCGATCGAGCGGGTCTGAAGGCGCCGCGCGGGGCGTCTGTTCCGCATCGGTATCGCGTCGGTATCACGTCGGTATCGCGTCATGACGTTGCGCGCGCCGGACCGGGCGCTTGCGCAACGCCTTGCCCCGAGCGCGACAGTGGCGGACCCGCCCAGTCACGTCCCGACCGGGGCCCCGGTGCGGGGTCGTCAACTGCGGCGACGGGTTCGGACGGGGGAAGACCGGGGCCTGCAGGGTCGCCGGCGAGCCGGGACGATCGCGTGGTTCCTGGCCAGATGAAGCCGCCCCATCGCGCGCGGCGAAGGCGGGGCATCGGCGGCACGGCCCCCTTCGCCGCGCTCGCAGAGCGCGGCGCCCGGCCCAACGCGAGGAAGGTTCGTGCGGCACGCACAGCCTGACGAGGGGCGGGAGAACCTCCGTCGCGCGCGCCACCTCTGGCCGGGGCGAAACTGGCGGCGGGGTCGGGGCGTTCTAGTATAGCCGAGGCAACGAAAGGACCCCAGATGACCGACCGCGCCCGCGAACTGACCGACAGCTTCATGGCCGACCTGCGCGACAAGTACGGCCACGAACCCGAATTCCTGCAGGCGGTCGAGGAGGTCGCGCTTGACGTGATCACCGTCGAGAAAGCCAATGCCGGATACGCCCGAGCCCGCATCCTGTCGCGCCTGGCCGAGCCCGACCGCATCATCTCGTTCCGCGTGACCTGGCCCGACGACGCCGGCGAGGTGCAGATCAACCGCTGCTGGCGGGTGCAGCATTGCAACGCCATCGGTCCCTACAAGGGCGGGCTGCGGTTTGCACCCGGTGTCACGCGCTCGGTGCTCAAGTTCCTTGCCTTCGAGCAGACCTTCAAGAACGCGCTGACGGGTCTGATGCTGGGCGGCGCCAAGGGCGGCTCGGATTTCGACCCGCAGGGCAGGTCGGATGCCGAGGTGCAGCGCTTTTGCCGGGGCTTCATGGCCGAGCTGCAGCACCATATCGGCCCGATGCGCGACATTCCGGCCGGCGATATCGGCGTCGGCACGCGCGAGATCGGCTACATGTTCGCCGCCTGGAAGCAGAACACGCTCGATTTTTCCGGCGTCCTCACCGGCAAGTCGCAGTGCATCGGCGGCAGCGCGTTGCGCCGCGAGGCGACGGGCTATGGCGCGGTCTATTTCCTGTGCGCGATGCTGGGCGCCTCGGGCGACGCGATCGCGGGCAAGCGGGTCGCGATCTCGGGCATGGGCAACGTCGCGCGCCACGCGGCGCGCAAGGCGGCGGCGCTGGGGGCGAGGGTCATCGCGCTCAGCGATTCCTCGGGCGTGATGGCGGCGCCCGACGGGTTTTCGGCCGAGGCGCTCGACTGGCTGCTGGCGCGCAAGGATGCGGG
>SLKW01000088.1 GCA_007134405.1 Paracoccaceae bacterium | reverse complement strand
CGATGAACGTGGAGACCACGAGAATAGCGGTGGCGATGGGCTGGCAACATCCCAGTCCCCGCGGACCCTGTGACGTACTCCCGCTGCTGCTGCGCGACAGCCGCGGGCGCCGTGTGCTCTACACCATGCCTGAAGAGAGCATTCGCGAGGTCTGCATCGAGCACCCCAGTGCACCAGCGCTCGCGGAGCTTGGCATGCGCTGGTACTCGGTACCCTTCGTCTCGTCCATGGTGCTCAGCATCGGTGGCGTCGAGTACCCCTGCGCGCCTTTCAACGGTCACTACATGAGCACCGAGATTGCCAGTAGAAACCTCACCGATGAACGTCGCTTTGACATGCTGCCGCGCGTGGCGGACTGCCTCGGCATCCAACGAATGGGTGCAGGTGCGACGTTCTGGCAGGACCGTGCGCTCACGGAGCTCAATGAGGCTGTGCTGTACTCGTTCCGCAAAGCGGGTGTGACCATCGTCGATCAGCACCAAGCGAGCGATCAGTTCATGCGTTTCGTGCAGCGCGAGGAGGGAGCCGGCCGACAACCGTCAGCAGACTGGAACTGGATCGTGCCGCCACAGGCTGGCGCCGCAACCGCAGTCTTTCATCTGCCGATGCACGATCGGAATCTGTTGCCTAACTTCTATTTCTCCAGGGCCGTGGACGGCGGTTCGCTCACGGTGAATTACGATGATGAGTTGCGGTCCCGGCTGCAGCGCAGAATGGATCATTGGCGCCAACGGTTTTATGCGTGGCAGCGGCACCGTGCCTGAGCTGAGAGGTGCCGAAGCCCAACATGCTCCGTGTGTGATGCCGGAATGTGGTCGCTTTAGGTCGAAAGGAATCTTGGTTCCGTCGTGGTCATCCCTTTGCTCAGCACGATTCGACTACAGCGCTAAACAAAGTGCGCTCCACTGCTCGCGACGCTCAGGTGAAACAATTCCTTCAGCTTGGCCGCTTCCCGATCTGCCGCGTGCATCTCAATCACGCGGGACCGTCCCAACAACGCCATATGCTCTAGCTCTTGAGGCGAACGGGACAGCACATCCTGTACTGCACTCACTATGCAGTCTCGCGAGCCAGGCGGCACCAGCCAGCCGTTCTCCCCGTGGCGCACCAGATCTGGAATGCCCGCTATTGATGTCGCAATGACCGGTCGGCCAATCGCGAACGACTCCATGATCGTCACGGGAAGCCCCTCGGCAAAACTTGGTAGCACCATTGCCTTGGCGCGACGAATCTCATGCAGAAGCTCCGCTCCCCCGAGCGCACCCCTGAACTCGATCCTGTCCGCGATTCCCAAGGTATCGGCGGTTCGCTTGAGCAGCGATTCGAGCGGGCCATCCCCCACCAAGCACAGCTCGCAGTCGACGCCCTTCTGCGCGAGGTCTGACATGGCCTGCAAAAGCAAAGCATGACCCTTCTGCTCCACGAGGCGCCCGATGCATATCAATCGAGAAGAGTCTGGTATCGGCTGCACGGATGCCTCGAGCATCTCTTTCTCCAGCCCACACCGAACAACATGCAACTTCCCCCACTCTTCGTATCTGGATAGGCGCCACAGCTGGCTTCTGGCGAAGGATGATATGGCGACGACAAACGAGGCTCGCCTGACTTTCTCATTCAGACCAAGAAACCAGAGGCTGTCGAACTCCTCTGGCCCATGTGCCGTAAAGCTGTATGGCGGGCCACCCATCACGCGAGCCAGCATGACGACTTCGGTGGAGTTCGTCCCGAAGTGCGCGTGGACATGCTCGACACAACATTGCTGCAGCCAGCGCAGGAGCAGGCATGCTTCCGCAACATACACAAGGTGATATGGCACCGGTCGCGTCGATCTCCAGCCTACCCTAAGCGCAAGTAGAATGGCCCTCGCGAACAAGATCGGCGATCTGAGAAACTGCCTCAAAGCCGCAACCAAAAGCACGAAGCCTCCCCTGGCAAGGATGTATCGTGTCTTGGCGCGCTCCTCCGTGTCGTCCGGATCGGCGAGGGGGCCGTCCCATCCGCGCAAGGCAATTCTCTCGATCGATACGCCAAGTCCTTCGAGTGCTCGAATTTCCCGGCGTATGAACGAGTGGCTTATCGCCGGGTACACGTTCACGAAGTACGCAATGCGCATGAGGGTCAAAGGCTAAAGCTCCGAGTTGTCGGGTGCCCGAGAACATGTGCTACTCCCCCATTTTGCTCATCTTTCAAGGTTTTGCTCCCGTCCTAGCAGTCACGTTTGCGACCTCCGTTCGGACTGCGACTATAGTGCCGCCAGCCGTTGGCCCGAATGGGCACAGTCCGCGTTGGGCACATTGGAGATTTTGTCACGATGCTCAATGGCTCAGTGCGTACCCGATCCCTAGAGCGCCTGCCACTGGAGGAGCGGCGGATCCCCCGCGCAGGTCGACAGCAGCACCGCCACACCCAGGGCCATGGTCATCAACAACCTGCGTTTCACGATGCCCGTCGTCATGCCAAGGTGTCCTTCTTCTTGTTGTTGAAGTCCGCAGCCGTGGCGGCGTCTCGATCTG
>SLKW01000144.1 GCA_007134405.1 Paracoccaceae bacterium | reverse complement strand
CCGCCAGGCGCAGGCGCGGGTTCTTCTCGGGATCGGGGTCGCCCATCTTGGCGGCGACGGTGATCTCTTTCGACAGCCGCGAGAACAGCTTCGAGCGCGCGGCGTCCTGCCGGCCCTTGCGATGCTGAATATTGGCCCATTTGGAATGGCCTGCCATTATCTGCTCCGTGATCGTGACCGCTTCCGGCTATGCGCCGCGCTATAATGCCTGCGGGCGTGGCGAGGCAAGGCCCCGGCGAGACGCATGTCCCCGCACAAAAGAAAACCGCCCCGGCACGGCGGGGCGGTGTTTGAGAGCCGAACTTGCGCTCAGGCGGCGCGCGCGACCAGAACCTCGTCGACCTGCTTCATCGCGCCGGCTTCGTCCTGGCCGGTGACGGCCGCCACTTCGCGGGTCAGCCGCTCCAGCGCGGCCTCGTAGAGTTGGCGCTCGGAATAGGACTGCTCGCGCTGGTCGTCGGCGCGGTGCAGGTCGCGCACCACCTCGGCGATCGACAGCAGGTCGCCCGAATTGATCTTCTGCTCGTATTCCTGCGCGCGGCGCGACCACATCGCCCGCTTGACGCGCGCCTTGCCCTTGAGCGTCGCCATCGCCTTCGACACGATATCGAGCGAGCTGAGCGAGCGCATGCCGACCTGCGTCGCCTTGTCGGTGGGCACACGAAGGGTCATCTTGTCCTTCTCGAACGAGATGACGAAGAGTTCGAGTTGCATTCCGGCGATCTCGCGCTCTTCGATCGAGACGATCTGTCCCACGCCATGCGCGGGATAGACCACGAAATCGTTCGGGCGAAACTCGGACTTTCGGGCTTTGCTCATTCTGGCGCTTCCTCGGCTGGCCCTTGGCAACCGGCGACAAAGGCAGGCACGGGAAAGTCACGTTTTCCCCGAAACCTGCCTTGATCAAAACCGTATGCAAAAACCGCGAACTGCTCTAGCTGCGGCGCGGGCGGTTATTCTGTAACGCTTGTATAACAGAATTTCGCCACAAATCAAAGCACGGAAAGTGCTTGACTCCCGTGGATACAGCCGATTCGCGGCAAAATACGCGTCAGAACGTTACGTCAAGGTTAGCGAAACGTCCGGTGCGCGGGGCTGTCAGGACCCCTCGCCGGGGTTTTCACTGAAGTATTTCTCCAGCTTGCCGTCCTCGCCGTCGCGTTCTTCGGCGCCGGGCAACGGTTCCTTGCGTGCCGTGATCACCGGCCAGGCTTCGGAGTACTTCCGGTTGAACTCCACCCACTTCTCCATCTCCGGTTCGGTATCCGGGCGGATGGCGTCGGCGGGGCATTCCGGCTCGCACACCCCGCAATCGATGCATTCGTCCGGATGGATCACCAGCATGTTTTCGCCCTCGTAGAAGCAGTCCACGGGGCAGACCTCGACACAATCGGTGTATTTGCAGGCGATGCAATTGTCGGTCACCACATAGGTCATGGCAGGGAGTTCCTTGTTGCCTGCGGCGGAAGTAATCCGGTGCGCGGGATCAATCAACCCGCGTTCAGTCGACAGGACCGTGCGTGGGTGCGGCAAGTGTGCGCGGGCCGGCACCGCGCGGGCGCCCGCCCTTTTCGGCGCGCGGCTGGCCCAGGTCGCGTGGCGGGGCGGGGGGCGACAGATCTTCGTAGAGCGCGCGCGCCTCGGGGGCGGGGCCGCGCCGGTTGCCGGGGGCGAGGATGCGCACCACAACGATCCGGCGGCCGAGCGCGAAGGTCAGCACGTCGCCCGCCCGCACCGGCTGGGCGGGTTTCGACACGACCCGGCTGTTGAGGCGCATCCGCCCGCCCGTTACCGCTGCCGTGGCCAGGCTGCGCGACTTGAAGAACCGCGCATGCCAGAGCCATCGGTCCAGCCGGATCGGGGCATCGGGCGGCGGCGCATCCTGCGCAGTCATCCGTCAGGTCTTGTCGCGCAGCCCCATCAGGGCCGCGGCGAAGGGGTTGTCCGGATCGATCCGCTCCTTCCGGCGATCGGGCGCGGCGGTGTAGCTGCGGGGCCCATCCTTTTGCTTTTCCTTCCGCTTGTCGGGGCCGCGTTTGTCGTCCTTGCGCGAGCGGTCCTTGCGGCGCTCGCCTTTTCCCTGCGGCGCGCCTGCGCCCGGCTGGCCAGTACCGCGCCGGGCCGCCTTGCCATCGCGCGCCCCGCGGTCGCCCTTTTGGTCGCCACTTTGGTCGGCGTGGCCTTCGCTCTCGCCCTCGGGCTTACCACGACGGCCCCGGCGCGGGGCGCTGCGGGCACGGGGGGCCCAGCGGAAGGTGTAGAAGACCTCCATCTCGGCCTCGCCGGCAGGTGCGGCGGGTTCGTCGGATGGCTGGGGCGCCGAAGCTTCCGCATCCGACGCGGCAGTCTCGGGTGCGGTATCGGTGGGGGCCTCGGCGCCAGGTTTGGCGGCAGGCGCGGGCTCCGGCGCATCCGCGGCGGGGGAGGGGCCGGAGGTGGCCGGAGGGCTGTCGCCGGAGCTTTCGACCGGGCCTTCGGGCGCGCTGGGCGGCGCGGTTTCCGGAGCTTGCGGCGGCGAT
>SLKW01000098.1 GCA_007134405.1 Paracoccaceae bacterium | reverse complement strand
GGCCGAGCCAGAGCCGCCGCTCGACCCGGTAGTGCGCGGGATCGGCGAGATGGGCGAGGGGGACGAAGAACGCCTCGGCAACCTCGTCCTGGCAGGGGCACGGATCGAAGCACTCGGCAACATGCGCCAGGATCGGCGTGACACTGTAGCCGGTCACCGTCTCGTGCGGGGGCAGGTGGCCCAGGGGACGGACCAGATGGCGCGGCAACCCGACCTCCTCCTCGGCCTCGCGCAGGGCGGCGGCGGTCGCGTCGGCATCGCCCGGATCGATCTTTCCCCCCGGCAGGGCGATCTGGCCGGCGTGGTGCTTCAGGCCCGAGGCGCGTTTGGTCAGCAGCACCGACGCGCCGCCCGCACCCGCGCCAACCGCGATGAGCACCGCCGCCGGGCGCAGCTTGCGCCCCGGCGGCAGGCGGAATTCCGGGTTCAGGTCGAAATCCGACGAGCCCCCAGGCCCCGCGTCCGGGGCGCTCAGGGCTGCGCGCAATCGCTCAGGCGTCAGATCCATCGTCGCGCCCGCCGTTCGAAGGAGTGTCCGAAGGATTCGCGGCCTCGAACCCGACCGTCGCCGGATCGAGCACGTAATGCGCGCCGCAGAACTGACAGTCGGCGGTCACCGTGCCCGCATCCGTGGTCATCGTGGCAATGTCCTTGGCCGAATAGATCGACAACGACTGGCGCACCTTGTCTTCCGAACAGGTGCAGCCGAAGCTGAGCGACTGGGCATCGAAGACGCGCGGCGTCTCCTCGTGGAAGAGCCGCAGCAGCAGGTCGGTGGGCTGCACGGCAGGGCCCACGAGCTCGATATCCTCGACCGTGTCCAGAAGCAGGTTGGCGCGGGTCCAGTTGTCGGCCTCGTCGCCGTCGAGAACGTCCTCGGCAGCCAGAAGCCCGCCCTCGCCCGTGGCGTCGCCCTTGGCGTGCGGCGAGGCCTTGGGCAGGTGCTGCAGCATCACCCCACCGGCGCGCCAGGCCTCGGACTGGCCAGGCAAGCGGGAACGGCCGAAGCTGGTGGCGAAGCGGGTGGGCAGCTGTTCGGACTGGGCGAAATAGGTCTCGGCGCAGGCCGAAAGCGAGCCGCCGGCAATGGGGGTGATGCCCTGGTAGGGGGTCATGTCGCGGCCCTGGTCGATGATCAGGGCGAAATAGCCTTCGCCGATCTGGGCGAAAGGATCGGCCCGCTCGTCCAGCCGGTCGCGGTCGAAGCTCGCGTAGCCGCGGATGCGGGCCGGGGTTCCCTCCTGCTCGGGGGCGAAGTAGTCGGTCGCGATCAGCCGCGCCGGCCCCTTGCCGCGGATCTGCAGCGAGAGCCGCCAGCGCAGCTTCAGCGTCTGGCCGATCATCGCGGTCAGCAGTGCGGCCTCGGCCACCAGCGCCTCGATCGGAGCCGGGTAGTCGTGCTGTTCCAGCACCCGCTGCAGCACTCCGTCGAGCCGCGCGACGCGGCCGCGGATGTCGCTGCGGTCAAGCTGGAAGGGCAGGACGGTGTCGTCCCAGGCGATTTGCGCACCGAGGGTCATTGCGGGCCTTGTTCAGGGGCTTGGAATCAGTCCCTGCATATAGGAAGTGAAGCGGCAGGGCCAAGGGGCAATCCCGAATCGCCCGGATCGACGCCGCCGCGAGGAGCGCGCATGACACCACGTTTCGGCGCGCCTCGAGAGAGCGGCCGGCGCTATCGCCTGCGCCGCGGGGTCTATGCCGTCCTGCTGCGTGAGGGGCGTATCCTGCTGACCCATCAGCGCGACCCGCTGCCCGAGTTCCAGCTGCCCGGCGGCGGCATCGATCCGGGCGAGAGCCCGCTGCGCGCGCTGCACCGCGAGGTGTGGGAGGAAACCGGCTGGCGCATTGCGCCGCTGCGCCGCCTGGGCGCGTTCCGCCGCTTTACCTACATGCCCGAATACGACCTCTGGGCGGAGAAGCTCTGCACGATCTACCTTGCCCGGCCGCTACGCCCGCTGGGCCCGCCGACCGAGGCCGGGCACAGCGCCCATTGGGTGCGCGCCGGTCAGGCAGCCGCTATGGTCGGCAACGCGGGCGATGCCGATTTTGTCACCCGGGTGGTGCGAAATCTTCTGGCGTAAACGCCGGGAATACGGCAAGAATACCAAAAAAAATCGGACGGGCAGGACAGGACATGTGGAGCATTCGTGCGGCAGTGGCGGCGCTGCTTCTGGTGGGGCTGGTGGCGTGTTCCAGCGCTCCCAGCGGGCCGCGGTTTCTCAGGTATGACGGCCCCGAGGTGACGCGGGTGATCGTACAGAAGGATGCGCGCCTGATGCATCTGATGCACCATGATCGGGTGCTGAAAAGCTACCGCGTGGACCTTGGCGGCAATCCCAACGGGCACAAGCAGCAATTCGGCGACCGGCGCACGCCCGAGGGCCATTATTACATCGATCGTCGCAACCCCCGGTCACGATTCCACCTCTCGCTCGGCATTTCGTACCCGAACGAGTACGACGTGGCCTATGCGGCGGCGCGCGGCGTCAACCCTGGTGGCGACATCTTCATCCACGGGCGCGGGCCGAACTTTCAGCGCGTGAACGGCGACTGGACCGACGGCTGCATCGCCGTGACCGATCAGGAGATGGAAGTGATCTACGCCATGATCCGCGACGGCACGCCGATCTCGATCCTGCCCTGAGCCTCAGCGCCTTGTGCCTCAGTGGCGGCCGCTCGCTCCGGCTGGCAGCGTCTCAGAACGACGCCATCGGACCGGGACCGGCGCGCCCGGTGGTCAAGGTCCACCACAACTTGCCGTTCGGATCCTGATGGAAGGCAAAGCCGATCTCGTCGATTTGCGGATCCAGAAGCAGCCCGCGCGTCTCTTGCGATTCCAGCCAGGTGGTCAGTGTTTCCAGCTCGGTCTCGAACGTCTCCGAAATCAACTCGCTGACGAAGTCCCCGCGATAGCCCGCGCGGTTCGCCCTGTCGAGCGGTGAGGACCCGTCGGACCCGAAATGCCATGGCCGACCCTGCCGCGACATGTCGCGCGAATGCGCCGCGGCGGCCGCGGTCAGCCGGTCGTTCAATTCCACGGGGCCCAGCCCGCGACGGGACCGCGCCGCGTTGATCCCGTCCCGCATCCGCGTCTGGATGCGCGCCTCGTCTCCCGGACCGATCTGGTAGACCGTGGGGACCGGCCGGCCATCGGGACCCAGGGCCATCGGCGTGGGGGCCGGGGCGCAAGCGCTCACGACGGCGAGGACGGCAGCGAGGGCGGGCACGAACGGATTGGTCATCTGGCTTCCACGAAAATAAGCGAACGACGATCGGGCGACGCCGGATCGGATCAGAATGACTTACCGGCTGCAACAACCTGTTGCAAACCCACACCAACGTTATTGGTTCCGGAAAGGTTGCGAAAGTGGCCGAAGCGCTACGACCCACGGGCTCGTCCGTGAGCGGCATGGCACCCGAAGTAGCGCAGACTTTAACGCATGCACGGGGCGCTATGTGGTTTCGCTGGCTGCCCTCGCTTCGCCGCTCACTTCCACCCAGCCGTGCAGGTTGTCCTCGATCACCGCGCAGAGCGCCTCGATATGCGCTGCATCGTCATTGAGGCAGGGGATGTAGGTGAACTGTTCGCCACCCGCCTCCTCGAAGCTTTCGCAGATCTCCTCGTTGATCTCCTCGAGCGTTTCGATGCAATCCGCCGAGAAGGCCGGGGCGATCACCGCCAGCCGTTTGACCCCCTTCTTCGCCAGTTCGGCGACATGCTCGACCGTGTAGGGCCTCAGCCATTCCTCCGAGCCGAAGACCGACTGGAAGGTGGTCTGGATCTTCCCCTCCTCCCAGCCCAGGCGCTCGCGCAGAAGCCGAGTCGTCTTGGCGCACTGACAGTGATAGGGGTCGCCCTCCATCAGGTAGCGCTTCGGCATCCCGTGGTAGGAGGCGACCAGCACCTCGGGCTTTTCCTCGGCCGCGTCCCAGGCGCGGGTGACGGATTGCGCCAGGGCCTCGATATAGAGCGGGTGGTCGAAATAGGGCGCCACGGTGCGCGCGGCGGGCTGCCACTTTTCCTTCATCAGGGCGCGGAAGAACTGGTCGCAGGCCGTGGCCGAGGTGGCGCCGGCGTAATGCGGATAGAGCGGGAAGAAGAGGATCCGCTCGCAGCCTGCCTCGACCATCGCGCGGACCTTGGATTCGGTCGAGGGATTGCCGTAGCGCATGCAGAATTCGACCATGACTTCCTTGCCGAAGCGCTCCTGCATCGTCTCGGCGATCCTGGCGGTCTGGTCCTTGGTGATGGTCATCAAGGGGCTCTCGCCCTTGTCGTGGTTCCAGATCGACTTGTAGTTCGCGCCCGAGGTGAAGGGCCGCTTGGTCAGGATCACCAGCTGCAGAAGCGGCTGCCAGAAGAAGGGCGAATAGTCGATCACCCTGCGGTCAGACAGGAACTCGTTCAGGTATCGCCGCATCGACCAGTAGTCGTAATTGTCGGGCGTACCCAGATTGGCCAGAAGGATCCCGGTCCGGGCCCGCGCAATGGGCGGATGATCGGCTGGCGCATGTTCCAGCCGTCCGGTACCGGGAGTGTCCTTGTGGATCGGGCAGCCCGAGGTGTCGGACGATTTCGGGGCGTGCTGTGCATCGAGCATGGCGGGCATGGTCCTTGGCAACTTTCGGCTCAGATAGCGGCGTCGGCCGCGGGTTCAATCCTTCGGGCGGCGGGCGGATCCCGGCGCTGGCTCCAGCGGGTGTTCGCGCGTGCCCAGCGCCTCGGCGAGACGCGTCGCCGCCGAGCCGGGGCGCAGCGGTTTCGGCTGGCTCTCGGCCGGGGCCCAGCCGGTCAGGTACAGGGTTTCCGCCGTCGCGGGAAGCCGGCCCTCGGAATCGGCCCAGCGCGCGCGGTAGATCGCCTCGGCCCGCGCCAGCACTGCCCGCGGCAGCGGCGCGCGGTGGCGGCTGGCGAGCGCGTTGCCCTCGCCCATCGCACGCAGGTCGCCCACGAGTTGCCGCAGGTCGCGATAGAGGACGCGCTGGCTCACGCTGTCGGCCACCGGCAGGGCCAGGCCCGCGCGCTGCAGCAGACCGCCCAGATCCCGGATCTCGCCCATCGGCAGGACGCGCGGGGCCAGTCCGCCGCGCAGATCGCTTTCGGCCTGCGCCAGCGCCGCGCGCAGCTCGTGCAGGCTCTGCCCGCCGAAAAGCGCGCCCACGAACAGCCCGTCAGGCCTGAGCGCGCGGCGGCACTGGATGATCTGGCCCAGCGGGTCATCGGCCCAATGCAGCGCCAGCGCGTGGACAACCAGATCATGCGCCCCCGGCTCCAGGGCCAGGATCGGGTCGTCCGGCACGATCCGCGCCGCCGGCAGTCGCCCCTCCCAGACCTGCGGAAAGGGGGTGACGACCGCGGGCTTCGTAAAGGTTCTGTTAACCTCGCCGAGTCTTTCCTCGACTTCGTCGGCGGTCGCTTCGTGCAGGAACAGCGCCGGCGCACGCGCGGCGCGGGCGCGCTGCTCGGCAAGTCGGCTCCGATCGGTCAGGGCAGGGGTCATGGGCTTGGTCTTGGCGCCCCGGGGCGCGGAGTCAAGGGAAAGCGGGCCGGATGGCCGGCAGGGAAGGGACGCGATGGCAGAGCGGAGCGACGGGCTGACAGGACTGGGCCGGTTTGCGCCCGCCTTGCGCGGCGCTCTGCGTGTGGTTTACCCGCCGCAATGCCTGACCTGCGAAACCCCGGTCAGCGAAGAGGGCACGCTCTGTCCCGCCTGCTGGCCGGACGTGCCGTTCATCCACGGGCTCGCCTGCGACAAATGCGGCATCCCCCTGCCGGGCGAGAGCGCGACGCCGGTCCTGTGCGACGACTGCCTCGCCATTGCCCGCCCCTGGGGGCGTGGGCGGGCGGTGCTGCTTTATGGGGGCGGGGCGCGGCGGCTGGTCCTGGGGTTGAAATACGGCGACCGGCACGATGTCGCGGCCGCGGCCGGACGGTGGCTGGCGCGTGCGGCGCGCCCGCTCCTGCGCGAGGGCAGCCTGATCGCGCCTGTGCCCTTGCATTGGTGGCGGCTCTTTCGGCGGCGCTACAACCAGGCCGCGCTTCTGTCCGCCGCGCTGGCGGCCCATACGGGGGCGACGCATCTGCCCGACCTGCTGGTGCGCCGCCGTCATACCGGCAATCAGGACGGGCGATCGCGCGCCGACCGGTTCAGCAACCTCCAGGGCGCGATCACGGTTCGGGGGGGCCGCGCGTCGCGAATCGAGGGGCGCCACGTGCTTCTGGTCGACGACGTGATGACCTCGGGCGCAACGTTCGCCGCGACGGCAGAAGCCTGTTTCGCCGCTGGCGCGGATTCGGTCGATGTGATCGCTCTGGCGCGCGTCGGCCGCGCCGATACGGCATGAGCGGCCGGAATGGTTGCCAAAGGCTTTCATTGCGCGCCGATACGGACTAAATCAGCAAAGGTAAGCGGAGACTGAGCGATGCACGCCATTGAAATCTATACCTCGCCGCTGTGCGGCTATTGTCACGCCGCCAAGCGGCTTCTGCGCGACAAGGGTGCGGACTTCATCGAGATCGACCTTGCCGCGGAACCCGGTCGCCGGGCCGAGATGATTGGCCGCACCGGCGGCCGGCGCACGGTCCCGCAGATATTCATCGGCGAAAGCCATGTCGGGGGCTGCGACGAGCTTTACGCGCTGGACCGGACGGGCGGTCTCGACCCGCTGCTGAACGGCGCCACCTGATCCCATGCGCGCGGGGCTCCTGCAGATCACGTCATCCGACGATCCGCAGGCCAACCTGCCCCTTCTTCGAGAATCGGTGCGCACTGCGGTCGCGGGCGGGGCGGGCTTTGTCCTGACGCCCGAAGTGTCGAACTGCGTCTCTGCAAGCCGAACACACCAGAAGCGGGTATTGAACCACGAAGCGGATGACCCGATGCTTGCCATGCTGCGTGAGGAGGCGGCGCGGGCGGGGATCTGGCTGCTCGCGGGCTCGCTAGTGGTGCTTACCAACGACGAGGATGGCCGTTTCGCCAACCGCTCGCTGCTGATCGACCCGGCAGGCGCGGTGCTCGCGCGCTACGACAAGATCCATATGTTCGATGTGCAGGTCTCCGAGACCGAGACCTATCGCGAATCGGCGGGGATCCGGCCGGGCAGCCGCGCCGTCCTGGCGCGCACGCCTTTCGCCGCGCTGGGGCTCACGGTCTGCTACGACCTGCGCTTTCCGCAGATCTACCGCGCGCTCGCCCAGGCCGGGGCCGAGGTGCTGACGGTTCCCTCGGCCTTCAGCCCGCTTACCGGCGCGGCGCATTGGGAGGTTCTCTTGCGCGCCCGCGCGATCGAGACCGGCTGTTACGTTCTCGCCCCCGCGCAGACCGGCACGCATCCCGCAAGCGCGGGGCGCGCGCGCCAGACCTGGGGCCATGCGATGGCCGTCGCCCCCTGGGGCGAGGTGCTGGCCGATGCCGGGACCGAGCCGGGGGTGATCTACGCCGATCTCGACCTCGACGCGGTCCGGCAGGCGCGGGCGCGGGTGCCGTCGCTTTCGCATGACCGCGCGTGGGAGGGGCCGGAATGAGCGATGGCAGGTCCGACGACCCGCTTGCGGCAGCCTTTTTCGCGGAGCTCTTCATGGCCGATCAGCTGGCCCGCGCGCGGCTGTCGAAAGTGCTGCCCAAGGGGATGGAGCTGTCGCATTTCAGCGTGCTCAACCACCTCGCCCGCCTGCAGGAGGAGCGCACGCCCGCGCAGCTTGCCCGCGCCTTTCATGTCACGCGCGGGGCGATGACCAACACGCTGGCCAAGCTGCAATGGGCGGGCCATGTCCACATCCGCCCCGACTGGGACGATGCGCGGCGCAAGTTCGTCTCGATCAGCCCGTCGGGCAAGTCCGCGCGCGATGCCGCCCTGCACGCCATCGCGCCGCTGATCGTCGATCTCGCCCGCAAGCTCGGCCCCGAGCGCGTCCGCGCCGTTATCCCGGTCCTGCGCGAACTGCGCTCGATGCTCGAGGCGCGCAGCGCCGAGTGAGCCTGCTCAAGCTTGAGCAATCGTGCAAGGCGCTGAAATGGCGCATAAAATGTTTTTCTGTTAACCGGATCGAAAGGTACGGCGGCGTTGCCCGAAAGCGCCGCGCCAAAGCTTTCGGTGTGGTTAATGGCAGAATTATACCGTTAAAAATCAATGACTTAAAAAAGGTGCGCGCATTCGCGCACCAAGACACCTCACCGAAGCCGTGCGGCAGGCGAAAAAGGCCGCGACTGCTTCCCCGTCACTCGTCCAGCACCGTCGCCAGCGCCTTGGCCACGCGCGGCACGCTGTCTTCGGTCAGGCCCGCAATGTTGAGCCGCCCGCCGCCCACGACATAGACGGCAAACTCGTCGCGCAGCCGGGCGATCTGCGCCTCGCTACCGCCAAGGACCGAGAACATCCCCTGCTGCGCGGCCAGAAAGCCGAACCGGTCCGATCCCGTCTCCTGCCGCAGCGCCCCGGCCAGCGACTTGCGCAACCCGGCGATGCGGGAACGCATCCCGTCCAGTTCCTCCAGCCAGTCGGCCTTCATCGCCGGGTCGGTCAGCACCGTGGTCACGACGCGGGCGCCGTGATCGGGCGGAAAGCTGATCGAGGCGCGGTTGAGGCCTGCGAGCGTGCTCTGGATCGCGGCGCGCTCGCCCTCGGGGCAGGTCACCAGGCAGATCCCGGCGCGCTCACGGTAGAGGCCGAAATTCTTCGCCGCCGAGGCCGCAATCAGCACGCGCGGCAGGCGGTCGACCAGCAGCCGCAGGCCGGCGGCATCGGCCTCGACGTTCGCGCCGAAGCCCTGATAGGCGATGTCGATGAAGGGCGTGAGGTCGCGCTCGGCCAGGAAATCCGCCATCGCCGCCCAGTCCTGCGCGGTGAAATCCGCGCCGGTCGGGTTGTGACAGCAGCCATGCAGCAGCACCACGTCGCCGGGCTTCGCGCCGCCAAGATCCGCCATCATGCCCTGCCGGTCGAGCGCCCCCTCGGCGGCGTTGTAATAGCGGTAGGTGGCCTGTTTCAGTCCCACAAACTTCGCCAGCAGCGTGTGGTTGGGCCAGGTCGGGTTCGAGATCCAGACGGTGGCGTCGGGGTTCGCGGTGCGGATCAGCTCCATCGCCAGGCGCACGGCCCCGGTGCCGCCGGTCGCTGCGGCGGCGGCGATCCGCTCGGAAGGCAGGGCGCCAGCCAGAAGCAGGTCGGCCATCGCCGCGTGATAGGCCGGATCGCCCGCCAGCGCGGTGTAGGATTTCGTTTCCTGCGACTGGAGGATGTAGGATTCGGCCGCCTTGACCGCGCGCATCACCGGCGTGTGGCCCGCATCGTCGCGGTAGACGCCGACGCCCAGGTCCACCTTCTCGGGGCGCGGATCGTCGCGGAACAACTGCATCACCTGCAGGATCGCGTCGGGTGGGGGCGCGGTGAGCGACTGGAACATGGGCTTTCCCTTCAGAGCAGCGGCTGGTGGAAGACGTGGTCGCGCGCAAGCACGCGGTTGTGCACCTCGGTCCGGACGGGCACGAAGCCGAAGCGCTGGTACCGGATCAGTGCGCGGGGGTGATCCAGCGTGCAGGTGTTGACGGTCATGCGCGTCACCCCCTCGCGGCCCCAGCCGGTCAGGATCGCGCATTGCAGGAGCCAGCCTCCAAGGCCGCGGCCGATGGCTTCGGGGACAAGGCCGAAATAGGTCAGGTCGCAGACGCCTTCGGCGCGCCAGTCGAGCATGAAGAAGCCCTGCGGCCAACCCTGGCCCATCAGCGTGAAGAGCGCGACATCGGGATCGGCGAGCCAGTCGTCCATCGCGGCGTCGGGGATGTCGTGCAGGTCGGTCCAGGCATGATCGCGCCCGACCGCATCGTAGAGAGAAAGGAAATACCAGCGCGGCGGCGCCTCGGCCCGCAACAGCACCGCCTCGCGCCCGACCGGCAGCGCCGGCCAGCCGAAGCGCGGCCGCTCGGTCATCTCGAGCCAGGTGACGCGGTATTCGACCCGCTCGCCGGCGCGATGCGCGTGCATGGCTCAGCCCTTTCCGATCGGCAGGTCCGGATACATGCCCCATTCCGCCCATGACCCGTCGTAGAGCGAGTGTTTCGGGTGCCCAAGCCGCTCCAGCGCCAGGGTCAGGATCGCCGCGGTCACGCCCGACCCGCACGAGGTGATGACCGGCCGGTCGAGGTCGATCCCGGCCTCGGCGAAGGCCGCGCGCAGCCCGGAGG
>SLKW01000295.1 GCA_007134405.1 Paracoccaceae bacterium | reverse complement strand
TCCTCGGCCGCCAGGGTGGGACCGCATTTCAGGCCAATCGGGTTTTGCACGCCGCGGCAGAATTCGACATGCGCCCCGTCCGGCTGGCGGGTGCGGTCGCCGATCCACAGCATGTGGCCGGACCCGGCGATTGGCAGGCCGCTGGTGGAATCGATCCGGCAGAGCGCTTCCTCGTATTCCAGAAGCAGCGCTTCGTGCGAGGTGTAGAAATCAACTTCGGCAATGGCGGGCGCGGTCTGGCCGCTGATCCCCGCCGCGGTCATGAATTCAAGCGCATCGGAGATGCGGTCCGAAAGCGCGCGGTAGCGTTCGGCATTCGCGCCTGAGGCGAAGCCGAGTGTCCAGTTGTGGACCCGGTGGATGTCGGCGAAACCGCCCTTGGAGAAGGCGCGCAACAGATTGAGGCTGGCGGCGGCCTGGGTATAGGCCTGCAGCATGCGTGCAGGATCGGGTACGCGCGCCTCGGCGGTAAATTCGAAACCGTTGACGATGTCCCCACGATAGCTGGGAAGCTCCTGCCCGCTCACGAGTTCGGTGGGGGCCGAGCGCGGCTTGGCAAACTGGCCTGCCATGCGTCCGACCTTGATGACCGGCACCTTTGCGCCGAAGGTCAGCACGATCGCCATCTGCAGCAGAACTCGGAAAGTGTCGCGAATACTGTCGGCGTTGAACTCGGCAAAGCTCTCGGCGCAGTCGCCGCCTTGCAGAAGGAACGCCTTTCCCGCCGCTGCTTCGCCAAGCCGTGTTTTCAGCGCGCGCGCCTCGCCAGCGAAGACCAACGGCGGATACTTGGCCAACTGTGCCTCTACCGTGGCCAGGGCTTGCGGGTCGGGATAGTCGGGCATCTGCACGCGCGGTTTCGTGCGCCAGGTCGACCGGTTCCAATTCTCGCTCATCGCTCGTCTCCGGTTTCGGCGGCTCAAGTTCAGTGCCGCCAGGCGCGCGAATGGGGCGCGCCGATGCGCGTTTCTCTTACACGAGGCGCGAGGGGGATGCCAAGCTGCAACGCCGGTGCGGCGCGCATTGCCTCCATGCACCGGGTTCGTTAATGCGGAATCTTATGTAGCGCAGACAAGTTCGCCAGAAATGACGCCAGCCAAACCCAGCCGCAAGGCGCCGAGCATTCCGAAACCCGCTCGGGGCGGTCTGGTGTCGCATGCGCCAGCCTCGCCGGCCGCGGCGTCGGACCCAGTGCGCCAGAGGCGCTTCTTCTTCGTGCTCCTCGAACGCTTCACGATGTTGGCTTTTGCCTCGGCGATCGAACCCTTGCGGATCGCCAACCGGATGAGTGGGCGCACGCTCTATCATACCACGCTGCTGTCCGAGACGGGCGCGCCGGTCCGGTGTTCGAACGGCACGCAGGTCGTGGTAGACGCCGCATTGGGCGAGGTTGCGCATGATGATGTGGTGATGATCTGCGGCGGCAACGACATCCGTTCCAGTTCCACGCGCGGGGTGATCAACTGGCTGCGCCGCATTGGTCGCAAGGGCCCGGTGATCTGCGGCGTCTGCACCGGCTCGCATACGCTTGCGGCGGCCGGTCTTCTGGATCGGCGGCGCGCGACGATCCACTGGGAAAATCATGACGGCTTTCTGGAAGAGTTCCCCGATGTCGATCTGACCCGCTCGGTATTCGTGATCGACGGGAACCGGATGACGAGTGCTGGGGGCACCGCGTCGATCGACCTCATGCTGGCTCTTATCGCCGACGACCACGGCAAGGACCTTGCCAACGCTGTCTCGGACCAGCTTATCCACGCCGCGATCCGGACCGACCGCGACATGCAGCGGCTATCGATCCCGACGCGGATCGGCGTGCGCCACCCGCGGCTGAGCCGGGTGATCGAGATCATGGAGGCGAGCATAGAGGACCCGGTCTCGCCCGCCGAACTGGCTGAGGAGGTGGGCATGTCCACCCGGCAGCTGGAGCGGCTCTTTCGTCGGTATCTGAACCGAAGCCCGAAGCGATACTACATGGAGTTGCGTTTGGCAAAGGCGCGCAACTTGCTTATGCAGACCGACCTGAGCGTGATCAACGTTGCGCTGGCCTGCGGTTTTGCCTCGCCCTCGCATTTCTCGAAATGCTATCGTGCGCAGTACGGTACCACGCCATATCGCGAACGCGGCGCACATGGCATTGAGGACGAGGCTGGTGCCGAACCCGGCCCCGACAGTGATTTTGAGGGCGAATAGTGTTCGCGCGCGGCAACCTTTACGGTGCCCGCGCGATTTTGACCTCCAGCTACGGTCAAATCCCTCTGTTCAATGGCGAAAACGGGCGCTAATCTGCGCCGGCAACGATAAACTCAGGGGAGTGTTCCATGAAAAAACTGCTTCTTGCGACGGCCGTATCCGCGTTGGCCTCGGGCGGCGCCTTGGCCGACGAAGTGCGCTTCGGCGTCCTGCTCGGTTTCACCGGGCCGCTTGAATCGATCACGCCGCACATGGCGGACGGCGCCGAACTGGCGTTCCGCGAGATCAACGAAAGTGGCAAGTTCTTTGACGGGACAACGATCACGCCGGTGCGCGCCGACAGCGGCTGCGTAGACTCGGCGCTTGCGCAGGCCTCGGCCGAGCGTCTGATCTCGTCGGACAATGTCGTCGCGATCATGGGTGCCGACTGCTCGGGCGTGACGCGCGCGGTGCTGGAAAACGTCGCCATGGCGATGGGCGTGCCGATGATCTCGCCCTCTGCGACGTCGCCCGGTTTCACCACCTTCGATTCGGGCGGGATCTTCTACCGCACCGCGCCATCGGACGCCCGCCAGGGGGAAATCCTCGCGAATATCGTGATCGAGCGCGGCATCGACACTGTTGCGGTGACGCACACCAACAACGACTACGGCGCGGGGCTAGCCAACGCGTTCAATGAAGCCTTCCAGGCGGCGGGCGGAACGGTGACCACGACCATCCCGCATGAAGAGGCGCGGGGCGACTATTCGGCCGAAGTCGGCTCGCTTGCGTCGGCCGGTGGCGACGCGCTGATGGTTCTGGGCTATGTCGATGGCGGGACCAATATCATCCGCACCGCTTGGGAACTGGGGGCTTTCGAGCAGTTCTTCGTTGGCGACGGCGTCTTTACCGAGGATATGCCCAACATCGTTGGCGATGCTGCATCAGCAATCATCGGTACGGTGCCGTCGGCGACTGGCGAAGCTGCCGAAAACTGGCAGCGCATCGGTTCGGAAGCCGGGATCAACTATGGCTCATCTTTCGTCGCCGAAAGCTATGACGCCGCGGCGTTGCTTGCGCTGGCCGCTAAGGCCGGCGGCGAGATTAGCGCCGAAGCGATCGCAGCGAACGTGATGAACGTGGCGAACGAACCAGGCGAAGAGATCCACGCGGGCGATCTGGCGCGCGGACTGGAGATCCTGGCTGAAGGCGGCGAGATCAACTACATCGGTGCCACCGGTGTCATGCTGATCGAACCCGGCGAAGCCGCGGGCACTTACCGCGAATACACCTTCGAGGATGGTGAAATAACGACGGTCCAGTTTCACTGACCGCTTGCGCCCACCTGAATGTGGGGGTATCGGCCCGGGGAGTATGCGCTCCCCGGGTCTTTTCGAAAGCCCACCCAATCAAGAGGGGGCCGTAATCGACAGGGAGATGCGATGATCAGGGTCGAGAACCTGCACAAGCACTTTGGCGGTTTTCACGCCGTCGACGGTGCATCTCTTGAAGTCACGCCCGGCTCGATCACCGGACTGATCGGCCCCAACGGTGCGGGCAAGACGACGCTTTTTAACGTCATCGCGGGTGTGCTGCCGCCGACCTCGGGCCGGGTCTACATGGGCGACGAGGACATTACCGGTCTGCCGCCGCATGCGTTGTTCCATAAGGGCTTGTTGCGCACCTTTCAGATAGCGCATGAATTCTTTTCAATGAGCGTGCGCGAAAATCTGATGATGGTGCCGCCGCGCCAGGCGGGTGAGGATCTGTGGAACGCCTGGTTCCACCGTGGCCTTATTCGTGAAGAGGAAGCCGAGATCCGCCGCCGCGCCGACGAGGTGCTGGAATTTCTGACGATCGACCATATCGCGGAGGAGAAAGCGGGCAACATCTCTGGCGGGCAAAAGAAGCTACTCGAACTCGGCCGAACGATGATGACCGACGCCAAGATTGTTTTCCTCGACGAGGTGGGCGCCGGCGTGAACCGCACGCTTCTGAACACGATCGCAGATGCCATCGTTCGGCTGAACCAGGAGCGTGGCTATACCTTCGTGGTCATCGAGCACGACATGGATTTCATCGGTCGTATCTGCGACCCCGTGATCTGCATGGCCGAGGGCAAGGTACTGGCCGAAGGCACGCTGGACGAGATCAAGGCCAACGAGGCGGTGATCGAGGCTTATCTGGGCACGGGCTTGAAGAACAAGGTCGTCCAGGAGGTCGGTCATGTCTGAACACGCGCTTGCACCGAGCCCCGAAGCCGTTCTCATCGGTGAGAACATGACCGGCGGCTACGGCGGCGCCGACATCTTGCATTCCTGCACGATCGCTGTGGAAAAGGGCGAGATCGCGGTAATCGTCGGGCCCAACGGGGCGGGAAAATCGACCGCGATGAAAGCCGTATTCGGCATGTTGAAGTTGCGCGAGGGCCAAGTGCGGCTCAGCGGCGAGGACATTACGAGTCTCACGCCGCAGGCCCGCGTGCGCAAAGGCATGGGTTTCGTACCGCAAACCGCCAACATCTTTCCTTCGATGACGGTTGAGGAAAACCTCGAGATGGGTGCCTTCATCCGCGACGATAACTTTAAGGACACGATGGGCCAGGTCTACGACTTGTTCCCGATCCTGCGTGACAAGCGGCGGCAGGCGGCCGGCGAGCTCTCAGGCGGCCAACGCCAGCAGGTGGCGGTAGGGCGGGCGTTGATGACGAAACCTTCGGTTTTGATGCTTGATGAACCTACCGCCGGTGTCTCTCCCATCGTCATGGACGAACTTTTCGACCGCATCATCGAGATTGCGCGCACGGGCATCTCCATCCTGATGGTCGAACAGAACGCCCGCCAGGCACTTGGCATTGCCGACAAAGGCTACGTGATGGTCCAGGGCCGCAACCGCTACACCGATACCGGTGAGGCCCTGCTGGCCGACCCGGAAGTGCGCAAGTCTTTCCTCGGAGGCTGAATGATGGAACCGATCAATGCCTTCGTGGTTCTGAGTAACTTCGTTCTGATCCCGGCTCTGGCTTATGGCAGCCAGATCGCGCTCGGCGCGCTGGGAATCACGCTAATCTTCGGGATCCTTCGCTTCGCGCATTTCGCGCATGGCGACATCATGGCCTTCGGCACCGGGATCGTGATCCTGACAACCTGGGGCCTGCAGGCACAGGGGATCGGCTTCGGCCCGTTGCCGACGGCGCTGTTGGCATTGCCGGTAGGGATCGCGGTCACAATCCTCTACCTCCTGGCTGTCGATCGCACCGTCTATCGGTTCTATCGACGAGTGAAGGCCAAGCCTATGATCTTCGTGATGGCCGCGCTCGGCGTCATGTTTGTCACAAATGGTATCACCCGGCTGATCATGGGGCCTGGGGAGCGCCGCTTCGATGACGGCGAACGTTTCATCATCACGGTGCGCGATTTCCGGGAATGGACAGGCTTGGCCGAAGGTCTCGCGCTGCGCTCGTCTCAGGTCCTGACTATCGTCGTCGCGCTGCTAGCGATGGTGCTTCTGTTCTGGTTTCTCAACCGCACTCGGGCGGGCAAGTCGATGCGCGCCTATTCCGACAACGAGGATCTGGCGCTTCTCTCCGGGATCAATCCCGAACGGGTCGTGGTCATCACCTGGGCGATCACCGGGACCCTCGTGGTGTTGGCCGGCACGCTCTACGGCCTCGACAAGAGTTATCGACCCTTCACCTACTTCCAACTTCTGTTGCCGTTCTTTGCCGCCGCGATTGTCGGCGGACTCGGCAACCCGATGGGCGCTATCGTGGGTGGCTACGTCGTGGCTTTCGCCGAGATGGGAATCACCTACGCCTGGCGGCGCGTCGTTTCGTACCTGATGCCCGAAGGTATGGAACCGACGGGGCTCATGCAGATCCTGCCGGTCGATTACAAGTTCGCCGTCACCTTCGGTATCCTCGTCATCGTCCTGATCTTCCGACCGACCGGCATTTTCAGGGGGCGCACGCTATGACCGGATATCTGCGGAACGTCGCACTCTTTTCGCTGATGGGACTGGCGCTGGCGCTGACAGGCATGTTCCAGAGCTGGGTGCTGGCGCTGACGATCCTCAACATGAGCCTGATCTCTGCGATGATGGCTCTCGGCGTGAACATGCAATGGGGCTACGCGGGCATTTTCAATGTCGGCATCATGGGCTTCACAGCGTTTGGTGGTCTTGCCGCCGTGCTGATCGCGATGCCTCCGGTCCCTGAAGCCTGGGCCGCTGGCGGCGTGGGCGCGATCTTGGGGCTGATGCTGGGCGCAGGCACGATCTTTGCCGCGATTCTGGTTTGGAACCGGCTGCCGCCAGGCAAACTGAGGGTGGTTGCGTTGATCGCCACGCTCGTTGTCGGCTACATGATTACAAGATTTGTCTTTGCACCGGCGACCGCGGCCATCGTTCGGGTCAACCCGGCGACCGAAGGCTACCTGGGCGGGCTGGGTCTACCGGTCATACTGTCCTGGCCCGTGGGGGCAATCATGGCCGCGGGCCTTGCCTGGGTCGTCGGAAAAATCGCATTGGGACTGCGCTCGGACTATCTCGCGATCGCTACGCTCGGCATATCCGAAATCGTCATTGCGGTGCTGAAGTTCGAGGCTTGGCTGACCCGCGGCGTCAATAACGTAGTTGGCATCCCGCGCGCCGTGCCGCGCCCGGTGACACTGCAGCAATACGAGTGGGTGCAGGGTCTTTCCCAGCGGCTGGGTCTGGGCTTGTCCGAGACGGCGCGCTTGGTCGAACTGACCGGATACGCCATCATGTTTGCCATCGTACTCGGCGCGCTGATCTGGTTATCCGAAAAGGCGTTGAACTCCCCCTGGGGTCGCATGATGCGCGCCATCCGCGACAACGAGACTGCCGCCCGCGCGATGGGGAAGGATGTCACCCGTCGTCATCTCATGGTCTTCATTCTGGGCTCGGGCGTCTGCGGGCTCGCCGGTGCGATGATGGTAACGCTAGACGGCCAGTTGACTCCGGGGAGCTATGAGCCGTTGCGCTTTACCTTTCTTATCTGGGTGATGGTGATTGTGGGTGGTTCCGGCAACAATTGGGGGGCGGTTCTTGGCGCGTTCATTATCTGGTTCCTTTGGGTCCAGGCAGAACCCGCCGGACGCTGGATGATGGACACTCTCACCTCGGGCCTCTCGGCCGACAGCCCGATCCGTCAGCACCTGATGGCTCAGGCGGCGCATACGCGGCTGATCATGATGGGTCTGGCACTTCTCTTGATGCTCCGCTTTGCGCCCCGTGGCCTGATCCCCGAGCGATAGATGGCGCTGGCCGTTTCCCTTCTGGCGGCAGGTCGCTCCCGCCGTATGCGCGGGCGTGACAAGCTGCTGGAGGAGATCGACGGCGTTCCACTCCTGCGAAGGCAGGCCACGCGTATCCTTGCCGCCCAGATTGGCCCCCTGGCCGTGACGTTACCCCAGGACCAAACATCGCGCGCCGCGGCGTTGGCTGGTCTTGACGTAACCCGCTTGCCGGTAACGGATGCCGAAGAGGGACTCGCCGCCTCGCTGCGTACCGCAGGCCGCTGGGCCGCGGAGATTGACGCCGAAGGGCTGATGCTATGCCCCGCCGATCTTCCCGATCTGACTGTTGATGACTTTCGCAGGCTTGCCGCAGCATTCACGCCTGGGGGCATTTCCGTTCAAGCAACGGCTGAAGATGGGACCCCTGGCCATCCGGTTATCTTTCCAGCTGACCTGCTGTCCAGTTTTGTAACTCTCAGCGGCGATATCGGTGCGCGGGATCTGCTGCGCGCACGCCCGCCGCGATTGGTGGCGCTTCCCGGGGCGCATGCGACCACCGACCTGGACACCCCCGAGGATTGGGAGGACTGGCGCAAGGATCGGCATGCGGATTGAACCATCTATGATGGTTTCGGGAATCTTCCTTTGACCTCTTGCGCGGCGTTTGCCCCTTGGCTACAAGCCGCAACAGTTGGGGCGTAGCCAAGTGGTAAGGCAGCGGTTTTTGGTACCGTGTACCGTAGGTTCGAATCCTACCGCCCCAGCCATGACAGCCAAAAAATCCAATGAAAACAACGATGGGCGCCGTCCGTCGGGTTCGAATCGCCACACCCCATCTCGGTGTGTATCACAGTCTGTATCACAATCCCGTCGCACACGGTCGTCCGCGCCCCCTGTCCGACGCCGCGCGCGGTGTGCCGGAACCGGCTACTGCATCCAGCTCCGCGGTCGCTTCTTCCAATTCAGAAAGCGGGCGTTAACGGAGCTCGTGCATGAAGGTGCCCCGGAGTTCTGGGCCTTCTCGCTGCGAACCTCAGATCCCGCCGTCGCGCACAGGCGCGGCGCCCGGCTGGTATCGGCCATCGTCGATCTGGAGGCGCAGGTGAAGCACGAACGGCTCGGTCAACCCAATGCAGATGCCGGACGCATCGTGCGCGAGCTGGTGCGCAAGGAAGCGGCGCGGATCATCGCCGATGCCGACGCGCCGTCGTCAGATCCAGAGCGCCTGATCCGGGCGCTTCACGATGAACTTCGATCCCTGCGCAATGAGATCCGCCAGAGGTCCTTCACGCAGGTCGAAGCTCGTGTGGAGGGGGCCGCCGACACGCTCGGTGTCACCGTCGCGAACCCAACGCCACCTACCCTCGCCCGCTCGGCGACATCGGCACTGGCGAAGCTCCGCCAGGCAGAGCTCGATGTGCACGAACTCGGCGAAGATCCTCGGATTGCTGTTGCCGAGACGTTGCGGCAACACGGTGTGGCGACCCGGCTCGACGGCGAGGTCGCCCCGCTCATCCGGCTGTCGGACGGTGTCAGGGCCGCCTGTGAACATGCGACGCCCGAGATGCGGAAGAAGACCGAAACCACCGGGCGTTTGGTGGCGGAGTTTCTCGGCGACGTCCCGCTCGAGGATCTCGAAGGACAGCTTCCCGACCTGATGCGGACCCTCAGCCGCTTGCCGAAGACACACGGTAAGGCCCATGGCAAGAACAGGTTCAGATCCGACGGGGTGGTCAAGTCGAAGCTCGACGAGATTCGCGAGGCGGACGAGCGAGACCAGCACGTCCTCGACGAACTTGCCGCCGATCCGGAACTCTCGGAAGCCGACCGGCGGGCCCGTGTCTTCGACCGCCTGGTGCCACGGGTGACGGTCACCAACCTGAAGCGTCATCTGGACGGGATACACAGAATTCTCCGCGCCGCGGAGAAGGAGCTGGGCTACACTGGCAAAACCAAGATCATGACATATCGGACCCTCGACCGTCTCGTGGCGCGCGACACCGAAGAGCGCCAAAAAGAAAACCCGATCTACCTGCGCGTCACCGATCCGAAGGTGCGCGACCGCTGGGACGATGCGCATCTGAAAACCCTTCTGACCTCGCCACTCTACCGCGGATCTCTGAAGGGTCGCCGCGCCATGCCCGGCAAGGTGCTCAGCCGTGACGCGATCTACTGGGTTCCGCTGATCCTGCTGACCATGGGCACTCGTGTCACCGAAGTGCTGCAATTGCGCCGGCGAGACCTGGTCCTGAAAAACGGCGTCCATTGCCTGCGGCTGTGCTGGGATGTCGACCAGCATGGCAAGACGGAAGATGCAACGCGGATCGTTCCGATCTCCCAGATGCTGATCGACCTCGGTTTTCTCGACTGGATCATGCGCCTCGGGCGATCCGATGCCTATCTCTTTCCCGAAATCGTCAACGCCAAGCCGAGCGATCCGGGCTCGATTTTTGGCAAGAGGATCGGAACAGTGCTCACGCGGCTCGGCATCGACGACTCCAGCCAGGATTTCTATGCGCTCAGGAAGACCTTCTCATCCGCTCTGTGGGCCGCCGGCGTCAGCGAAGACAACGTGCAGAAGATCATCGGGCATGTCTCCCACACGACGGTTGGCAAGCATTACATCTACAGGGACATGGCGCGCTTGAAACAGTTGCTCGACAGCGCGGATTTCGGGCTTCGCATCATTCAGTCACGCGTGCGCAAGCACCCGGTCATCGCGGACTGCACGCTTGTGCCGGAAACCATTGCTCGGGTCGAAGTCATCCTCGACGGCCAGGGAAATCTCTGTGCCTGTCGGATACGGAGGGCGAAAGATGATGCTCAACTTCTTGCACTGCGGATTGGCACGGCCGATCGTTCAAGCCTGCGGGACTGGTGCGATGTGGAAGTCACGGATCATCGAACGGGCGCCGCAAGACTGTGGCGCTTGAGCCAAGACCATCACTTTATGATCACGGGCAGCCCCGAGATGAAAAGCGCCTTCGAGCATGTGCTTGCAGCCGGGGCGCATTCTGGTGTCCCTCGCCGCATACCAGAATGAGCGCGTAGGGCGCATCAGGCGGGAACGAACTGATGCAGCCAAATGCCTCCGGGGCCTTCTGAGAGAGCTGCCTCACCCAGCGCCCAAGCGCCGAGATGAAGACAACGCGCGACCATAATGCGCGGGTGCGCGCAAGCGACCGAGCATCGCAACCCGGCGAAAATCGGCCAGAGCGAAATCGGATACACTGTCGATGGGCAAGCAATCCTTGCGCTTCTGCCCACGGGCGATCCGCGCCAACGGAGGCGCGCAGGTTCGACGGTATCGTTGCATCGAACAGACCTGACGCGAGGCAGGAGTCAGCTTGAGGCTGGCAGGCCGGGGTCCTTCGTCATCGTGCACGCGCCGGGTGTCGCGCACGATGACGAGGACCCAGCCTTTTGGGGATGGATCGGGAGGCGCGGCGATACCAATCGCAAGGAGGTCGAGATGCTCGACACCACACCCATCATACCCACCATGACCGAGGCCTGGCGCGATTACGTCAGCTACGGTGACATCGTGTCGTTCCGGTTTCCTCTCGCCGAGGAAGGCGCCACCGGGCGTCCCAAAGCGAGGCCCTGCCTGATCCTCGATATAGAGGAGAAGGGTGGCCAGCGCTTCGCCCTGATCGCCTACGGCACCACGTCGCGCCGTCGTTCCAATATCGGCTACGAGGTGCATGTCCGTCGCCGGGCCGACTACATCGCGTCCGGCCTGAATGAACCGACGCGATTCGTGGGCGCCCGCCGCCTGCTCGTGCCGCTGACCCATAGTGACTTTGTCATCTGCGGGTCTACCGGCTCCGCGGTCCTCGGGCGCCTCGATGGCAATCCCTTCGAGGCCATGAACGCCGTGCGCGGTCGCATCCACGCGATGCGCGATATTGCCGCAGATCGCAGGGACATGCGGTGGCGCGGTTCGCCCGCCGGGACCAGCCAGCGGCGGGCACGCCGCACGTTTCTCGGCCGGAAGGAGGTGCGGGCATGACCGTCCAACCTCACCGGAACCTGTTCGAGAAGCAGGTTGATCTCACCCGCGCCCTCATCGCGCTGCACCGTTCGATGGACATGCACATTGCCCTCGAGGTGATGCCGCATCTCGACAGTGGCTCGCGGGACGTCGTTCGGGACCTTCTCGAGCACCTGCGGGAAGAGGATGCCGTCCATCCCGATCTGCTCGTCTACCTCGACACCTCGATCCACGAGATCCGCAAGGCTATCACCGCCGGCAAGATCATCGAACAGGTTCCAATCCCGCGCGAGCAGCTAATCGGATGCACCGAGGCGTTCGATACGCAGACCTCCTACACTCCGGCCGCCAAAGCTCTCCAGGCTGCACTGCCGCCGATGGAGAGACTTCAAAAGGCTGCGCAAGAGGCACACGAACTTGCCGAAGCGATCCGCCTGAGCCTCAAGCTGGTCGAAGTGGAATAATCCCTGCGGCGCGCGTCCGGCGCGCGCCGTACTTGAGGGCTCAATGAGCCTCGCCGCCGGCCCGGATCAGCCGGCGGTCGGCGCGCCGACATCCTTCCTTCTGCTGCTCCCGTCGGCGCGCCAATTACCCAACATCACGTCTGGATAATCTCCTCATACAACAACGACCGCGTCTCCGACCGCTGTCAAGTCGCTCTCCCAACGCACCAACTATGCCTTGGAAGCCCTGCGGCATGCAGGGCGTACTCTGTTCAAAAACTCTCGGTTGGGGCCATGGTCGATCCGCGCGTGCGGCTGGCTCGGCCTGCCCGCCATCCATGCCGTCAAGGCCACAGCCTCGTCTTCGAGGCGCCCGAAGTGCCGGCCGAGGCCTTGTTCCTCAAGCATCTCGATCTTTCCCGAGGACAGGCGACGGCAGAGGTGTTCCCGCCCCCGGACGGCACCGTCAATGCCTGCGCGATCTCCTCGCAGACCCCGCTCGCCGAGGATGCAACGGGTGTCGAGCCAGACGAAGGTGCGATCGAGCGGCTGGAGGCGATCTGCGCGGCCATCTCGCCGTCTCTCGCGCCCGAGCGCGTCATCACTCGACAGGCCTGCCACCGCCCGGTCTCGAGCGGCGGGCTACCGCTAATCGGTGCGGTGCCAGGCGCAAGCGGCGTCTTCGTCGCTAACGGCCACGGCATATGGGGCATTCTCAACGCGTCCGCGACTGGCGAGGCCATGGCTGAACTGATCCTGCGAGGGTGTGCGACCCTCGACTTGTCCGCCTTCGAACCCGGGCGGTTGCCGCCGGCACGGCGCGCCTCCGGGCAAGACCGGTTCGCCGCACGCCGCACGCGCGGTCGGAACGGCGCGGCCCCGGTGCGCAGGTGAATGGAATGGACCACGGCCCGGGCAAGGGAGCCCTCGCATCCGTCGCGTCAGCGGATGACGCTCTACAGTTCGCGTCTTCGTCGAGCCTGCGGATGTCGTCATGACCGAAGCCGCCTTCTTCAGTCATGACAACTCCTCCTGTCGATGCGCAATCGCGATTTCATGCATGAGCTGCTCGCAGGCCGTCGCGGCGGAGAAGCCCTCGCCGTAGCCAGCGTCTTCGGCGCCAGCGGCCGCCAGTGCATGGACCAGTGGTGCAACCACATCCCAGAACGTGTCGGCGTGTGGATCTTCGCCCAACATCGCCCAAAGCCTTTTTCCACGGGCAATGTGCGCTTGTAGATCCAAGCCCTCAAAGCCAGCCTGCGCATCCTCGCACGCGTTCCAGTTCGGCGGTCCGTAAATCGACATCATGGGTCTCTCCTTTGTCGGTTGCTGACCAGCATATGTTCTCGTTGTGCGAAGAGGACTCGTTCCGAAAAACCGTGAATTTTAGCTATCCCGGTTTGAGGCCGCCGACCTGAGCAGAAAGCAGTGCTCAGTGCCCTCCTCGGTCCAGAGATGATCAGGGATGGTCGCAAGAAACTCCGCTGAATGCAGCTGATCCGTGCAGTCCGACCTGAAACCTACAGCCAATTCCATGCAACCGCCGGACCGGAACAGTTTGGCTCAAATCTTCTACAACTGGCACTTTCCAACAACGAGTCCCTGAATTCACTCGGTCCGATGTGCTGCGTATGAAATACGATACGCACCCCAATCCCGCTTTCGCCGCCTATATCCCGGCAACGAACGTCCCCCGTCTCCGCAACGCATCCGGCCAGTTCGCCGGCATCGCTCCCGTGCCCTGGCGCCATCCAGCACCGGTCACGCGCTATTCGGACCCTTGTAACGTGACCGACGAAATCGACGCGGTGGTCATGTCCATCCTGTCCGATGCCGTGGTGCACGACGCGAAGAGCGAGGCGCCGACGCCTGTGGTCGCGCTCGCACCGAGCCCCGGGAGCGGCAAGACCACCCGCACGCAGAAGATTTTGGCTGAGCAACCGCGCGAGACGCTCGGTCGCGATGCCGTCCTTCTCATGCCGACCTCGGCCCTGTCGGGTGAGGCGTGTCAAAAAGCCCGTCAGATGTCTGTCGATGGCAACGCCACGCCGGCTTTCCAGATGCTCGGAAGGTCGGCCCAGAATCCGACGGCACCCGAAGAACGAATGTGCCGCAAGTGGGAGCTCGCGGAGCGGGCGGCCCGTGCCGGATTGCGCGTGCGGGAGACGCTCTGCGAAGCGCCGCATACAGGGGAGGACGAACCGGCGCGGTGCCCGCATTTCGAAAGCTGTGCGTATCTTCAGCAGTTCCGCACACTGCCCGACGAACCTGTCGACCGCTACGCAGCGCACGCCTTCACGAGCCTTCCCGACCCGACCGGCCGCAAAGTCGGGCTGCGTGTAATCGACGAGAAGTTCTGGCCGTCGATGCTCAAGACGACTGTCGTGCCGGCAGTGTCCTTCGAAAATGAGAGACGATTCCCGGAGCCGACCGAGGGGCCGGATGAGAGCGCTGCACAGTACGACGAGCACCGCGTGCTCAAAGCCGCGCGAGAGGTGCTTGACGCACTGCGGTCGGGCCGGAGCCTGTCGGACGTGCCATACTCTGCCGGGCAATATCGGAGTTTCGCAGGCGAGGAACGCTCGCTGGAGGATGATCCGCCCGAAATCGCACCGGACATGTCGGACGCGGAGCAAGCGCAGCAGCTCGAGCAGATGCTGTCCTCACGCAACAACGCGCGTCGGTATGCCCGCGTCTGGGAGGCGCTTGCGCAAGCACGCGAGCAGTCGAGGCAAAGGCCGGACCGGATCGAGTTGCGCCACCGCACCTACCGGCAGGCCGACAGCAATTGCACCGCCGAGATCGAGGAGATCGTCGTCCACGGCCTCAAGGAAATGGTCAGCAACCCGCCGACACTCGTGCTCGATGCCGATGCGAGCGAAACGATCCTCCGCGTCTTTTTCCCCGACATCGACGTCCACCACGCCACCCTCGAGCCGAACGCGGAGATCCTCCAGGTCTCGAGCCACAGGATGAGCACGACCGCCCTGCTGAACTCGCCGGGCCTTCGCCACAGGTGCCAGCGGCTGATCGAGGCCGAGGTCGAGCGTGACCGGAACGGTCACGCCGGCGGCGTTCTCGTCGGCTGCACGAAGAAGGTCGCTCGCCAGTTCTTCCTCGATGCAGGTTTACTCACAGGGCGGGAAAGCGGCGCCGAGGAGATCCAGGTGATGCTGGAGACGCAGCTTTTCGGAGCCAGCTGGCTCTGGTTCGGCGACCGGGCACTCGGCTCGAACCGCTACGAGAGCTACTCGACCGTCATCGTGCTCGGCCGCAACGAGATCCCCCTCGACGCACTGGAGGGCCAGGGTCGTAGCCTCTTCGGCGACCGCGACGGCGAGGAGCCATTACACTTGGTTGAGGCCGATGATCAGGGCCGCCGACTGATGCCTGAATACATGGTCCCGTACGAGCTGCGATCGGGCGACCCGGTCGCCGTTCCCGTTCGGCTCCATCCTGATCCGCGGATACGGGAAATCCAGCGCCAGCACCGCGAATGCGCCACTCGCCAGTTGATAGAGCGCCTCCGGCTCGGACGCGCGATCTACCGCAAGCGGGTGATCCTCGCCTGCAACATCCCGATCCCGGGTCTTCCCGGTGACCGCCTCGTGACCTTCGACGAGATCGCCGGGGTGCCCCATCGGCTACAGCAGGCGCTCGAGGAAACGGCGAGCTGTCACCGCACACTGATCCTGACAGCGAAGGAACTTCCAGCGCACGCCGGCAACACCTTCCCGACGACGAAAGCGGCTCAGGATTGGCTGGCGCGCACCCGGAAAAACCCGCGCACCGCCATTGATGTTCTTCATGACGGCGTGCGGGGTTTTCGCCTCACAGCCGCGCGGATCAGGCGCAACCAGCCGAGGGCGCGCAAGGAGACCTGCCTTGTCCTGATCAGGGAGGGCGAGTGCCCCAGAGAGGTCATCGAGGCAGCGCATGGTGCGCTGCGCGAGTATCGGCCAACTGTCGATCTTACACCGGAGGAAATCTTCGGCCGACCCGAAGAGTGATACAACTCTTCCCCCTCGGCGCGGTGGCCGGGCCGCTGAGGACAAAGACCGCCAACCTGCGGAGGCACACCCAGACCACGCGGCAGGCGCGAAAGTTTGTGGCGGTGAGGCTCGACGGCCCGAAGCGGTTGTAGCGCTCAACAAGTTCCTCGACCCAGCGCCGCACGAAACCGGTCAGCCGCGCCACCTCGGCGCAGCTCCGCCCCTCCGCCAGCAGCCAGATCACCTGGTAGTGCCGCGCCAGCGTCGCCTCCTTGCTCTCCCGCCAGCCCGCCTGAAGCTCGGCAACGCCGAGATGATCCGCAACCTGCACCATGCCTGCCCTCCGATTGTTGTTGGGTCAGGACACCGAGGCATTTGATTCCCGCTGGGAATCGTCGCCGCGGCGAGTCAATCAGCCGGAGTCCGTATCAGCCAAAGCGTTGCCCACCGGTGTTCTGCGCTGGCCGGCGCTTCGGGACTGAAGGGCCATGAAACCGGAAAGGGACCTGTGTCCGGCCATGCTAAACGATGCGTGGTCGCCATTTTTTGCGGAGGCATTCCGGGACTAATTCCCCTGGGCCATGCTGGACCAAGCCCTCACCCGTGACGATCTCGAGATCTTCTTCCCGATCAGGAAGAAGACAGAATGCCAAGACAGGCGGCCTCTGAACAAGGTCCTGAATGAGCTCGGCATCCGGCTGCGCGGCGGGACGACGCGCTGGCAGATTGTCTTGCCCGCCCTCGGCCTGTCCGCAACCCAGGACCCGGCGCACTGGAACGACCTTACTATGCCCCTGCTGACCGCGAACGACGTCGCGGAGCTGATCGGTGTGGCTGACCCCTCCATCATCTACCGCTGGGAAAAGGGCAAGTTGCCGGCCGGAGCGCCGCCATTCCCGGACACGATCGACCTCTCGAACGGGCGCAAGAAGGCTCGCGCGAAGCGCTGGCGCCGGGCCGAAGTGGTCGCCTGGCACGAAGGCCGACCGCTGCCCCAATACGCGAAAGCCGCACCGGCCTTCGGCGCGCTCACTCCCACCAAATGAGGACCGGACCCATGCCTTTCCACGTGCGGGACACAGCGATTTGCACCCAGACGACCCGGCACACACGCAAGCGACCGGGACACGGACACCCGCCCGGTTTCACCGGCGGCAACCTCGGAGGCGTGTGTGTCCCAAGTGCGCTTTGGCGACCGGAAGCGCACGTAAGCGACCCGCACCCCTCTCTCGAATCCGATGCAAGCAAACCATGAAAGGACATCCCATGCTTGATCTGACCAGCCGTCCCCAGGCCTCCACCCTGGCCATTGCCGCCGTCGGCCCGGCGCTTACGGTGACCGGCCACCCCGGCCCGACCCTTGCCGATCTCCACGCCCATGTGACGGCGCGAACGAGTATCTCGGAAAAGACCCGGGCCAGATATCTCGGCGCGATCGAGAAAGCCGGAGAACGCCTCAACATGCCGCTCGCCGCGAGTCCCGCCGAGCTCGCGCTCGTCGAGGAGCGGTTTCCGCTCGACGGGTTCGATCCCGCGCACTGGTCCACGGACGCCGCGTATCAGCTGTTTCGGCGCCGGCTCCAGGCCCCATTGCGCGAATTCCTCGGCGTGCATGCGGCGCAGGCCGCGCTGAGGGCGCAGCAGGATGACTGGAACCGCCTCTTTGCCGCGATCAAGCCGCTCACTGAAGGCCGGGTGGGTAAGAACGAAAAGTGGCATCCCATGAAGCTCGCGGCACTCAAGGCCTTCGCCCTCGTCGCCCGCTCGTATGGCTGGCAGCCGCGTGACCTGACGCGGGTCGAAGCGCAGCGGATCGACGCCGACTTTGCCGGCAACAAGCGGGACTCCAACGCCCGCGCGCTCCGGCGGCTCGACGAGTTGCGGAAATTCCCGCAGATTCTGCCTCTACTGCCGCCCCGTCCGATCGGGTTTTCGGCCGAGCGCCGCGTTCCGCTGCTGATGGTGCTCGAGCCGGAATGGGAGGCGCAGTTTCTGCCCTGGATCGACGCGGTGACCCGGAAGAACTGGGACCCGGTCGGCAAGAAATTCGCGGACAACCATGTCAAGCACGCCCATGTCATGCGTTCCGCGTTCGCCACCGTGCTGCGGATCGGCCTCGAGATCGGCGTGATCGCTCCGGACCAGTCGGACCTGACCGCCATTCTTACCGATGACGAGATCCTCTGCGCCATCGCGGGGGAGATGTTCGCGCGGCGCGACCGGTCGCGAAAGAAGGGCCGTCTCACGCCGCGCACGTCCCGCAAGTATCTCGAGATGCTGAACCAGGTGCGCGCTCATCTCGGCATCGACACGATCATGCTGAAGCTGGTGCTGGCAAACAATGAGGTGGCCCGCGAGGGCAAGAAGGCGAACAAGTGCATGACCTCGAAGAACCGCAAGTTCTGCGAGGGCCTCGTGGAAAAACCGGCGCTGCGTCGGCGGTTTCTGACGTCGTTCAAAGTGCTGCGCGAGGCCGCCGAGGAAATCCTGGCCCACGTCGCCGCGGAGAACCGCAAGCCCACCGCGAAGGAAATCGCGCGCGTGCGGACGCTCGGAACCGCGGCCTGTTTCGCCGCGATCGAGATCGGCGGCGCCCCGATCCGCGTGGAGAACGCCATGCGCCTGACCTGCATCGGTGACGATGCGCAGATCCGCATTCCGGAGAAGGGCAAGAAACCCATCAAGGTGCATATCCCGGCCGAGTTGACGAAAAACAAGGTCGCGATCGAATTTCCGATCAGGTCCAGCAGGTTTGGCTATCACGACACGATCCGCTGGTATCAGCGGGTCATCCGCCCGATGTATCCCCATGCCGCGACGAGCCCCTATCTCTTCCCAGCCATAAAGACCCGGGGCGCGCATCTCAACGCCGACTTCTTCGGCGCCGAGTTCGCGGCTCTGATGCGCACGGTCGTCAACCTGCCGATGACGCCTCATCAGATGCGGCACGGCCAGACCTCGCTGCTCCTCGACAGGCATCCGAACGAGATCGAGGTGATCGCCAAGCGGATCGACGACACGCCCGGCACGCTGCGCATATACTACGGCTGGCTCAATTCGATGAAACTCGTGGAACGCGGGCAGGACCTGCTCGTCGGACTGATGGAGGACTGACATGACCAATGACATTCGAAGCCGCGAGGAGATCCTCGCGGCGCCCCGCTTCGCGCCCTATCGCGAGATGCCGGGGATGGCCCAGGTGGGCCAGCGCGAACTCCGCACGCTCGACCGGTTCTTCACCTTCACTGAGACCCGGGGCGTGGGCGTGCCCGCGGTGACCGACTTCCTGGCCTTCGTCGCGGCCGACCGCTCGCCGCGCAAGCTCGAGGATCTGCGCACCGCCTTCGACCGGCTCCTGCCGGAGGGCACGCCGGTGCGGGACACGGTCCGGGACGCCATCCGGATCAAGCGCCCGCGCGGCCGGATTTGCGACCGGCGCAGCGAGCAAGTGCTATGCGATAACCCCCTGATGGCGCCCTATCGCGATCTGCCCGCCTTCGCCGAGGTGCCGCTCGAAGAGTTGCGGGTGCTCGCCCGGTTCCTCGGGTTCGCCGAAATGCGAGGGATCACCGTGCCCACGGAGGCGGATTACCTGGCCTTCACGGCCGATACTGGATCGAGCCGGCGCCTGCGCAGTCTCAAATCCGCGCTCGACCGCCTGCTGCCCGGCAACCCGGCGGTCCATGTCGTGCTGGCAGCGGCGATCGAGGCAAAGAGCCCCCCGCGCCCCGCCAAGAGCCCGGTCAAGCCCCGGGCGGCGGCGCGGCGCGTGGATCTCTCCGAACTTCCGGAGGCATGGCAAACGCTGCTGCGCAACATGCGTCTCGGCGCCCTGCCGCTGCATGTTGCGGCGCCGGCGGCCTCGGTGATCGACAGCATGGAGGACGTGCTGCGCGAATACGCGCATGTGCAGCGCGAGGCCGGCGCGCCGGTCGAGATCTCCGTCGAGGGGGTGCGCCGGCTTGAGGCCTCGCGCGCGGCCAATGCCGAGAAACGCAAGTCGCCGAAGTATCGCGACCACGGCAACCGGCCCGCGACGCGGCACACCGCGGTGATGCGGCTGAGGCAGTTCGGCGAAGCGCTCGGGCTCGATCCGGCGCTGCTCGACGATCTGCGCGTGCACGAGAACGTGCTGCGCCGGGAGCTGGACACGGTGGTTCCGCTCAAATTCGCCAAGCTCGACAAACTGCCCAGTCTGAAATCCACGTGGACGTTGGCCGCGGGCCTGCTGGCGAAGAGTGCCGTGGAGCCCCGTCGCCAGACCGCGCTGCGTCTCCTCAACGAGGCGGCGATCATTGCCATCTGGACGCTGTTGCCGCTGCGCCTCGGCGACGGTCAGCTTCTCTGGGAACGGGACGTGCAGTTCGATGATTCCCGCTACCGCGTCGATATCGAGACCTCAAAGGAGGACGAACCGTTGCGGGGCGCCCTGCACAGGGTCCTGACGCCGTTTCTCGACCCGCTGGTTCTGCGCGGCCTCGATCCCGTCTGGCTGGGCGAGATGCGGCGCCGCGCGCTGGACGGGCAGCTGCCGCTCTTCCGGGACGTGAAAGGCCGAAAGCTGGCCCGCAGCTACCCGTCCAAGGTCTGGCGGGACCACTTCGGGACCGGCGCGCATATCTCGCGCGCCCGGGTGCACACCGAGCTGGGTCAGCTCGGCCCTGAAGGCGTCGAGGCCGCCCTCGCTCTCGAAGCCCAGCGGGACCCACGCACCGCCGCGCACTACCAAGGCAAGGCCGTGGCCGCAGACCAACGCCGCAAAGGCCAGGACATGGTCGACGCTCTGCTCGATGAGATTTTCGAGTGACGACGTCGGACCGAATGAAAAAGAAGGGGGTGTCCGCAAACCGTGTTGGTCAGCTATGCGGGCGGAGCCGCCACCGAAGCTCCATTCTGTCAATCGGCATTGAATCGGGGGTCTGACTCAGATTTGGTGCACCTTGTCGATCATGATGTTGCGACGAGCCGTGCCTTGAGCAGGTCGATATTGGCGCGGCCATACATCTGTCGTTTGAGTGTTTTCAGTCGATTGATCTGCCCTTCGGTTTGGCCGTTGGACCACGGTTCCTGCAACGCGGCCATGACGGCGGCCGCATCGGTCCGCAGACCCCGCGCGAACGCGGCGACTTCGCTCCGCTCCGCCTCGTCGAGCCATGCGGCAAGGCCGTTCGCGGTGCCATTGCGCACCATGTCGGTGAACCTGTCGGTGAGTTGCCGGGCGATGGCCAGCGCGGGCAGCGCGACTTCGATCCGCGCGACGAGGACGGCGTCGGCCTTCGAGAGGTGATAGCGCGCGGAGGTCATGAACTGCGCGATCCTGCAGGCGGGCGGACACTTCCCGCTGCCGAACGGCTTCGCCGTCTCGGCGCGCCGTTGCCGTGTCGCCCATTCTCCGACCACCCGAAGGCTGCCGCCAAACCCGGCGGCGCGGAGCCGGCGCCACAACTGCGCACCATTTCGGCAGCCAGCGGCCCATTGCCGCTCCAGAAGCGGCAACCAAGGGGTCAGGCTGTTCTGGCGGACACGGAACACGTCTTCGCGCTCGCCGCGGATGATCCGACGGATCAGGCCGCGGCTGAACCCGGTCGTGCGCACGATCCGCTTGATCGGAATTCCGTCGTCGGCCATGTGGCGGACCATCCGGTTGATCTGTTGCCGGCGCTGAAAGCCTTCGTATTGCAGCCGTTCGGCCGCCGTGAGCAGCCCCGGGTCGAGAGCGGTGGCGCCGACGGCGCGGTGGATTGCCGGCATCTGCCGTCGCACGGCGGCGAGAAAGGCTGCGCTTGCGTTCTCGAGAAGATGCCAGCGATCGGCGACCTGGAGCGCCTCTGGCAAGGCACGCGTGACCGCGCCGGCATAGCCCCCGTTGCGGTCGCGGGCCACGACCTCGATCTGGGGCCGCGCCTTGATCCATGCCTCGACGGTTGCCGGTTCCCGGTCGGGCAGCAGATCGACGACCCGCCGCCGCTCGAGATCGCAGATCAGCGTGCCGTACCGCTCGCCGCGTCGCCAGGCCCAGTCATCGATACCGATCACGCGCGGCTGGCCGACCGTCGGCTCCATCGTGTGGCGGATGCTGCGCAAGATGGTGTCCCTGCTCACCGGCAGAAGAAGTCTGTCGGCCATGGCCTGTCCCGGCCGCCCACCCAGCGCGAGACCAACGTGCCGTACCAGGTCTTGCAAACGTCCTGTCCGCCGCGCGTGCGGTTTGCGTGATCGTCGGCGAGAACCGTTCCGCGAAGATCCGGGTTCGACACGGGGTGGCGCGGCAACGAAACCGACGGGTCCGGAGAAAAAGCCTCACCTCCCGGCCATGCGCGGGTAGATCCGCAACGCGACGCCAATAATGGCTATGGACATGCCGAGAATGTACACCGCATCGCGGACAGGCGGCAGCATCGCCAAGCGCGCGTGAATAGACTTGAACGGTGTCTCCGGCCAACTCCACTCGATCGGCCTTCAGGCCCGTCGGCAAGAACCTCTCTCGATGAACCCCGGCTAACATCAGCAACCTCTATAAAAGGATACCGAAATGTAGCGCCCTTACGCGAATCCTGCACCAAATATGCGTCAGACCCGAGAATCCCGGCCAGTTGCGCGAGTTGCTCGGTTCGACGGCGCGGATGACCTTCCACATGGTCGATGAGGGCGCGGCGGTGGCGCAGCCCGGCTACACCCTGCTGCCCGCCCGCGACGGCGGCCAGCTGGCCGTCGAGGACCGAGTGGCGCTGTCGGGCGATCACCTCGTCTCGGCTGCCGCGGCCTTTGACCCGCAGACGCGCGAGCCGGTGGTGACCTTCCGCTTCGACACCGCCGGCGCCATCGCCTTCGGGCGGATCACCTCGGACAAAATCGGCCAGCAGTTCGCCATTGTTCTCGACGGCGAGCTGCTGACCGCGCCGGTGATCCAGCAGGCGGTCCAGGGCGGATTGGGGCAGATCACCGGACGGTTCACGCCGGAGGAGACGCAGCTACTGGCCGTCATGCTCAGCTCGGGCTCGCTGCCTGCTGCGCTGGAGGTGATCGAAGAACGGTCCGTTGGCGCCTCGCTGGGCGCCGATTCGATCCGCGCAGGGCTCATTGCCGGGATTGCGGGTCTGGCTCTGGTGGTGGCGATCATGGTCGCGCTCTACGGCGCCTGGGGGCTTCTGGCGTCCACCATTCTCGGGGTCAACGTGGCGCTGACGCTCGCCGCGCTGGGGCTGATCGGGGCGACACTGACGCTGCCCGGGATCGCCGGGATCATCCTCTGCCTTGGCATCGCGGTCGATGCCCACATCCTGATCTTCAGCCGCATCCGTGAAGAGACGGCCAAGGGCGCAGGCGCCCTGAAGGCGCTGGCGCAGGGCTACGACCGCGCCTGGGGCACGATCCTCGACGCCAACGTCACGACGCTGCTGGCGATGGGACTGCTGTTCATGCTCGGTGCCGGCGCGATCCGCGGTTTTGCGATCACCATGACGATCGGCATCCTGGTCTCGATGTTCACCGCCATCACGCTGATGCGCATCGTCATGGAGGGCTGGGCACGAAAGCGACGCCTGAAGCGGCTTGAGATCCCGCCGCTCGTGGGTCGCGTGCCAATGCCCGGCAACTGGTCCTTCCTGCGGCACGGCCGGCTGGCATTGGCAGGCTCTGCCTTGCTGTCGGCGGCTGCACTCGCGGCACAGGCGTGGCCCGGCCCGAACTGGGGGATCGACTTTACCGGCGGCGTGCAGATGACGCTGAGTTCGGCCTCGCCCATGCCACTGGCAGAGTTGCGCGCGGCGGCCGCAGGCTTCGGCGACGCCGCGCTCCAGACCTTCGGCACGCCCTCCGAGGTGCTGCTGCGCGTGCAGGGCGAGGCCACGCAAACGACCGTCGCGGCGCTCGAGGCGGCGACGCGGGCGGTGGTGCCCGACGTCGTCTTCGAGCAGATCGACCTTGTCGGCCCCACGATCAGCGGCGAACTGGCCTGGACCGGCGCGGGGGCGCTCTCGGCCGCCGTTCTGGCCATGCTGGTCTATATCTGGCTCAGGTTCGAATGGCACTTCGCCGCCATCGCCGTGCTCGCGCTCGACGTCACCAAGACGCTTGGCGTGATTGCGCTCATGGGCTGGGAGGTCAACCTGACCACCGTCGTGGCGCTCCTGACCCTCATCGGCTACTCGGTCAACGACAAGGTGGTGGTCTTCGACCGGGTGCGCGAGAACCTGATGCGGGTTCAGAAGGCGGGCCTCAACTTCGTGGTGGATCGCAGCCTCAACCAGGTCCTGGCGCGCTGCGTCTTCACCTCCGGCACGACGCTGGCCGCGCTGATCCCGATGGCGCTCTGGGGCGGCCCGGCCGTTGCGGGCTTCGCAATGCCGATGATTGCCGGCGTCATTATCGCCACCGCGTCGTCGCTTCTTGTCGCAGGCCCGTTGCTGACCTGGATGGCCGCACGCCAGTCCTTGGTGCCCGCGCCGGCGCCGTGATATCATTCCGTCGCGGCACGTCGTGCCGCGGCGGACTTTCCCTCCACATACCGGCCCCCGAATGTTCCTCGACCTTGGCCCTCTCGCCCCGACGGTCGCGCTTCTGCTGGTGGCGGGCGTCTTCGTTGCGTTCCTGTTCGAGCGCCGGCCGCCCGAGATGATCGCCTTCACCGGCGCCGCGGCGGCGCTCCTCGTCGGGCTGGTGACGACCGAGAACGTGCTGGCGGCGCTGGCGAACCCCGCCCCCGCGACCATCGGCGCGATGTTCATCCTCTCGGCCGCGCTGGTGCGCACCGGCGCGCTGGAGGCACTGATCGCGGGACTGTCGCACCTGTCGTCGCGCCACGCGGGCCTGGCGCTCCTGGCCTTCTTCGGCACGGCGGCGCTGGTCTCGGCGTTTCTCAACAACACGCCGGTGGTAATGGTGCTTATCCCGCTGGCGATCGGGCTGGCGCGGCAAGTCGGCACGGTGCCGTCGCGGCTCTTGATGCCACTTTCGTTCATGGTGATCCTCGGTGGCACGGTGACGCTGGTCGGCACCTCGACGAACCTTCTGGTCGACGGCGTCGCGCGCGAGATAGGCTTGGCTCCCTTCGGGCTCTTCGAGATCGCGCCGCTGGGGCTGATCGTCGCGCTGGTCGGTGGCGGGTTTCTCGCCATCGCCGCGCCGCGCCTGCTGCCGGCGCGACCAAGTGTTACCGGCAATGCTGCGAGCCTGCGCGAGCCGCGCGGTTGGCTCGCCGATCTGTTCATCCCGGCCGGATCGCCACTGGTCGGCAAGGCGCCGGGCGATCTGCCTGATCTCAGGCGCAGCGGCGGGCGGGTGGTCGACGTAATCCGTGGTGACGCCTCGCTGCGCCGCGAGCTTGCCGCGGTGCGCCTGGAGCCGGGCGACACGGTCGTGGTGAAGACCCGCGACGTGGACCTCATGGGATTTCGCGAAGGCGCGGCGCGCGGTGCGGTTCTGCCCGGCCTGGAACCCGGCCAGGCACGGCCGGCACGGGTGATGGAGGTGCTGGTCGGCCCCGGCTCCAAGGCCATCGGGCGGACGCTGGGGGCGATGCGCTGGCGGCGGCGGTTCGGCGTCTATCCCATCGCTCTCCACCGGCGCGGCGAGGCGCTCGAGGCGCGTCTGGAGAAAACCGCACTGCTCGCCGGCGACACGCTGCTGATCGAGGGGGCGGCGGCCGACATCGACCGGCTGGTCGAGGATCAGCGGCTGATCGCGCTCTCTCCCAGTTCAGCGCGCGCCTTCCGCCGCCGCAAGGCGCCGGTGGCGGTGGCGATCCTGCTCGGCGTCGTCGGGCTGGCGGCGCTGAACGCGGCGCCGATCCTGCCGCTTGCACTCATCGGGGTGGCACTGGTCTTCCTGACCGGATGCATCGAGCCCGACGAGGGGCTGGCGGCGCTCGACGGGCGGCTACTCCTCCTGATCGTGTCGATGATCGTGCTGGGCACGGCGCTGGACCGCTCCGGCGCGGTGGCGCAGATCGTCGGCGCCCTTTCGCCGCTCCTGGTCGGGCTCAGCCCCTGGATCGCGCTGGCGCTGGTCTATGCGGCAACCTCGGTGCTGACAGAACTGGTGACCAACAACGCCGTCGCGGTCCTGATGACCCCGATCGCAGCCGGCCTGGCGGCGAGCCTCGGCGTCGATCCGCGGCCCTTCGTGGTCGCCGTGATGTTCGCCGCCTCGGCGAGCTTCGCAACGCCCATCGGCTACCAGACCAACACCATGGTCTACGGCGCCGGCGGCTACCGATTTACCGATTTCCTCCGCCTCGGCGTTCCGATGAACCTCGTCGTCGGCACCGTCACGGTCTTCACCATTCCGTTCATCTGGCCCCTTTGAGGCGAAATCCTGGACACTGGCGATTCTGGAGCAAGGGTTCGGATCTGGCTCAGGTCGCAAGATTCCACACCACCAGCGGTGCGACCGCGCTCAGGGCGAGGGCCAGAAGCACAAGCACGCCGTCGCGCACCAGCAGGCCAACGGCGAAGATGGAGAGCAGCGATCCGGCGATCGTCGCGCTCATCGGGACAAGCTCCATCAACGGCATGGCGAGAGCCGTCGCGAGCATCACCGCGAGGGGCAGAACGACGAAGGGCCGGCTGACGAAAAGCACCAGCCGCGGTTTCGCAACCCGCTCGAGCGCGCGTACGGGTCGGCGCAGCCAGTCCAGCGCCCGGCGCAGACGGGCCGTCCTGATCCGTCGCCGCGTCAGAAACCCGGGCAGCCAGGCACTCTGCCGTCCCCAGAGCATTTGCGCCGTGATCGTCGCGACAAGGAGGCCGATCGTGCTCGCCATGCCGGGAATGCCGCTGACCGGCGAGACGGCGATCAGGCTGGGCGCCAGGACCAGTGTCGGAAACGACCGTCGCCCCAGCGTTGTCACCAGGTCCTCGACGCTGACCGCGTCGCCTTCCGCCGCCTTGGCGAGATCATCCAGAACGTCCAGCACTTCGCTCAGAGCCCGGACGTCCGTCCCAGTGGGGTTGTCCACGTCCTGATCCTTGCCCAGATGATCCGCCGCGATGCTGTCTATGGTCGATGGCACCGGAAGGAGTAGCGTCCGGCCACCCACAGGCAAGGGCTGCTCGCATAAGCCAGGGTTCTGCACGACCGTACGGGCTTCGGGAGCCGAGAGCGGCAAGGCGACGGTCAGCTTTGTAATCCGCCCCTTCTGCTACCCGTCGGGGGTTGATACAAACGGCCCTTCAGCGCAAGACACAAGCGGCGGCGCACCGCATCGTTTCCCAGGATTCAGGCACATGGATGCCCCCACCGCTTCTTCGTCGCTTCCGTTTCTGGCGGGCGCTGCGCTCGCCATTCTCTTCCTCCTGATCTGTTCCGCGATCTTCTCGGGTTCCGAGACGGCGCTGACCACCGCCAACCGCGGCAAGCTGCACAAGCGGGCCGAACGCGGCGACAGGGGCGCCCAGCGCGCCCTCCGGCTCACTGAGGACAAGGAACGCCTGATCGGCGCGATCCTGCTCGGCAACAACCTCGTCAACATCATGGCGGCCTCGCTTGCCACGATGCTCTTCACCATCGTCCTCGGCGAGGGCGGCGTCGCGGTGGCGACCCTCCTGATGACCGCGCTCGTGCTGATCTTCTCCGAGGTGCTGCCCAAGACCTATGCGATCACCAATGCGGACGCGGTGGCGCGCCGGGTCGCCGGCTTCATGACCGTCATCGTCCGCCTCGCGGCGCCGGTCGTCACCGTGGTTCAGTTGCTGGTGCGGGGCATCCTGCGCCTCTTCGGGGTGCAGGCGGCCGGCGCGCATCCGTTCGCCGCCCATGAGGAGATTGCAGGCGCGATCTCGCTGCACCATTTCGAAGGCACGGTAGAGACCGCCGACCGCGACCGCCTGCTCGGGGCGCTCGATCTCGCGCAGCGTACCGTCGAGGAGGTGATGACCCATCGCAGGGACGTCGAGATGATCGACATCGACCGCGCGCCGACCGAGATCATCGCCGTCGCGCTCGCGTCGGGACACTCGCGAATTCCGCTCTGGCGGGGATCGCCAGAGGACATCGTCGGCATCCTGCACACCAGGGATCTCGCGCGCGCGATGCATGCCGCGGTTCAGGCGGGCGGCGCCTCGGCGCTGGAGACGCTCGATATCGCCGCCATCGTCATGAAGCCCTATTTCGTTCCCGAGGTGACGGGTCTCGACGACCAGCTCCATGCCTTCATGAAGAACAAGACCCATCTGGCCGTCGTCATCGACGAATACGGCGCGATGCGGGGTCTGGTGACGCTGGAGGACATCCTGGAAGAGATCGTCGGCGACATCGTGGACGAACATGACGCCCCGGGTGATGCGGCGGTCACGCCGGAGGCCGACGGCTCGGTCATCGTTCGCGGCAGCATGAGCATCCGCGAGCTGAACCGCGCCATGACGTGGGAACTGCCCGAAGACGATGCCGTCACCATGGCCGGGCTGGTGATCGATTTCGCCCGCCGCATCCCCGAGGCAGGCGAGGCCTTCGCCATCCATGGCCACCGGGTCGAGGTGCTTGAGCGCGATCAGACACGGCTCACGAGGCTGATGGTGCGAAACGTTCGGCAGACCTGACCCTCTTTACCAGAGGCACTGTATACCGCTCGCCCCGGCGTCGATGCATTGCGGCGCCATCCGCGCCGAACCTTGCGCAGACGCTTCTGGCTGCACATGTACGAGGTTGTGGTGTTCCTGATCGGACGCCGCGCGCAACTCACCAAGATCATCGGCCTGACGAAGGTCAGGCATCCGTGATTTTCCTGAGGATCGGCCCGTTCGGCATGGTGCCGGCACGGTTTGCAAAATTCGAGGTCGTGATGGGAAAAGGCAACAACAAGCGCGGAAACAAGGAAGCGAAGAAGCCCAAGAAGGAGAAGTTGAAGGTTCTGGCGACGGCCAACTCTGGCGCGGCCAAGCCCGTTTCACTGGGCGAGAAGAAGGGCAAATAGAGTTTGCCTCCAGCGGCCCGTCGCTTTCCGGTTCCTGTGATACCGACACATGCGTCCTCGTTCGGCCGGAAATGCGGCGGGCGCGATAGTCTCGCGTCGGCGGTAGGCGTTACGTATTCAGAAACCCCTCGCGCCTGAGCCCGTCGCGATAGGTTCGCCCAACCGGCACGCGGCGGTCGTCCGTCAGACGCAGTATCAGACGCTGGCCGCCGCACTCGACCCCATCGACGGCATCCGCGGCAACCCACCAGGACCTGTGCACGCGCTGGCCCAGGGTGCCAAGCTCGCGCGCGGCATCCTCCATTCGGCACAGGACCAGGTCGCTTCCCGCGGTGGTGTGCACGGCCAGGTAGTGGTCCTGCATCTCGAGGCAGAGAAGCCGCCCCTCCAGCGGGCCGGAGAGGCGAGCCTGAAAGAGTGCAAGGCCGGTCGGCGGGTTGTCGCCTTGCGCAGCTTCGCGCGGGGTGGCGCTGGCCTCCACTGCCTCGCGCAGATCGGCGAGCGTGTAGACCGGCAGAGAGATCGCGGCCAGCAGAAGCGCGATCTGCACGAAGAGCACGGCCAGGTTCTCGGGCCAGCCAACGCCGGAGAGGCCATTGGCGGTGGCGACGACGGCGGGCAGCGAAACGAGAAGCGCGCACGCAAGCGGCACGGCGACGCGCCGCAGGGGCAGGGTCGCGGGCACCAGCGCCTCGATCCGGCGGATGGCGATGTCGCACAGAAGCCAGTTAAGCGCGACCACGGCCAGCCAGTAGCCCAGCCGTGGCAAGGTCGGCAACAACTCGTACGTGCCGAAGGGTCCGATCAGGCCCAGCACCACCCCCAGCCCGACCGGCCCGGCCAGCCGGGCGTGATGCCTGATGCTGCGCTTCGTTCCTATGCCGGCGACGATTGACACTTTCATTGGCCTTGACGCATTGCCCGCGTCGGGGTGCCGTGGAACAGTTGCGGCTGATACAGACTCCGCGACCGATCGAGGGGGTTCGAATGCTCAAGACGCAGGTCTTTCAAATTGCAACGATCCATGTCCCGGTCAAGCGCGCCAAGACGCTCGACATGGACAAGGTT
>SLKW01000044.1 GCA_007134405.1 Paracoccaceae bacterium | reverse complement strand
CTGCGTACCCAGCCGGCGGCTTCATGCGCATGCACGGTGGCGGCGCGGATGTGCCCGTCGAATCCGCGCGCCAGATCGTGTACCAGAGCGCGCGAGCGAACATGCAGGTAGACCTCGCCGGCATAGACCGCCGCGCGGGCATAGCCGAAAAGCGTCATCGGCGGCGCAAATCGCGAGCGGCCATCGAAGAGATACATGCGAAAGGCCGGGTAGAGTTCGTCCAGCGTCGCGGCGATATGGTCGAGCTGTTCGGCGCGGTCGTGCGCGGGAAGGCCACGCCAGATGCCATTGCCCCCGGCGAACAGTTCCAGCGTCTGGAGGGGCATGCACATCTCGATATCCGATTCCGGCATGCGCGAATAGTTCAGCCGCCGCGCGGTCTGCGCCTGCAGACGCTGGCGTTCCTGTTCCGAGCTTTGCGCCTGAAAGGCAATTACCGCTCGGGTGCGCATCAGGTCCGGCAGCTGCGCGGGCACGTAGCGCACCTTCTGGCCCGCCGCTTCGTGATGCCACCGTTCCATCGCGGTGCGGCTTTCCGCATCGAGCGCCGCCTCGGTTTCTACCGCATTGAGGGCTTGCGTCGTGCCCGATCGGTCGTCGCTCAGCCCCAGAAGCCAGTCGGCCGAAACCTGAAAACGCTCCGCGATGGCCAGTACCGTCTCAGCCCTGGGCAAGCGGGGCGCGGTGCCGCTGGTCAGCTGCGACAGGGCCGAGCGATCGATGCCGATTGCCTGCGCCAGAGCGGTCTGCGTCATCCCCGCGCCAGCCTGCAGTGCGGTGAGCCGTTCGCGGAACCGGGAAGCGGCGGCGCGTTTGTCCATTCGATGAACCCTATGATGTGTTGTGTTTAGTAACGTAAGATTATGAAAGGCGTCAATCGCGCTTGAAACTGACGATCAATCGCGCGTTGTCTCGGCGGTGGAAGTCGTCACAATAGCGCCAATCGTCACAGTGTTGGAGGATGCATGCGGATCGAATGGCCGACCGTTGGGTTGATCGTGCTGGCCTATGGTGGCTGGATGGCGGCGGGGTTCTGGCTCTGGCCCGCGGTGCCATGGCTCGCCCTGGCGGTCATGGCGGTGCTGGCGGCTTTGCACTCCTCGCTCACGCATGAATGCCTGCACGGCCATCCGACGCGCCGGCGCTGGATCAACGAGGCGCTGGTGACACTGCCCTTGACCCTGATCTACCCGTACCGCCGCTACAAGGCCAATCACCTGGCCCACCACCGGGACGAGCGGCTGACGGACCCGTTCGACGACCCCGAAAGCTATTACAAGGCGCGCTTCGAATGGGTCTCCATGCCGCTCTGGTTCCGCGCCGTGATCCAGGTGAACAACACGCTGCTGGGCCGCATGGTGCTGGGTCCCGTCCTGGGCGCGGCCGGATTCCTGGCAGCAGAAGCGCGTGCCATTGCGTCCGGAACGCGCGGCGTGCGGTTTGCCTGGGCGTTGCATGTGCTGAGCCTCTTGCCCGTCATCGGCGCCCTGGCGATGTTCGGCATTCCGATCTGGCTCTATGTCCTTGCGGTGGTGTGGCCCGCGCTGTCGCTCATATCGATCCGCACCTTCGCCGAGCATCGCTGGCACGAAACGCCCGACGGTCGCACCATCATCGTGGAGCGTTCGCCCCTGGCCTGGCTTTTCCTGAACAACAACCTGCACATCGTCCATCACCGCCACCCTCAGGCACCGTGGTACGCGTTGCCCCGCCTTTATTCCGAACGGCGCGAGGCGTGGCAGGCGCTGAACGGGGGCTATGTCTATCGCAACTATTGGCAACTCTTCCGCGCGCATGCGGTGCACGCCAAGGAACCTGTCGTGCATCCCGTCTGGCGGGTCTTTCCCGAGCCCACGCAAGCGCCGCCGTCACCCAGCCCGCGCGACCGTCAGCGCGCGGCGTGACGATGCGCGCCAGCCTTCCGATGTATGACTGGCCGGAAGAGCGCGCGGAGGTCGATGCCTTCTGGACTCATCTGAGGTCGAAATCTGGCCTCATGCTGCCCGAGGCGCTGGAACGCCCCGCGGAGGAGGCCGAATTGTTCGCGCTCTGGAGCGACCCTTGGATGGTTTTCTCGCAATGCTGCTGGGGGCCGATCTCGCTGGGTATGGCGCCGGGGCTCAAGGTCCTTGCGCAGCCCGACTATTCGGACGTGCCGGGCGGGCGCGGGGCCGCCTATCGCTCGGCCCTGGTCGCGCGCGCGGGCCCCTCGTGCGCCGTGCCGGGCGACGCGGGTCCGGCCTTGCCGGCAGGTCTGGACACCGTCGGGCGACTGGCGACGAATGCGCGCCACTCCATGTCCGGCTGGCTGGCCCTGATGGAAGACGCCGAGGCGCTGCGGCAGCGGGCGCAACGCGACGAACGGGCGGGCATGCCCGATGCGCCGGCCCTCGAGGTCATCGAAACCGGGGGTCATCGCGCATCGATCCGGGCGGTGGCAGAGGGGCGCGCGGATCTGGCCGCAGTCGACTGCCGGTCCTGGGCGCTCGCCTTGCGACACGAGGCTTGCGCCGCCGATCTTGTCGTGGTCGGCTGGACGGCGGAGCGGCCGGGCCTG
>SLKW01000155.1 GCA_007134405.1 Paracoccaceae bacterium | reverse complement strand
GCAAACAGGCTGGCGCGGGCGTAAAGCGTCTGCAACTCGGCATCGGTCACGCAACCGGTGAAGCGGACGCGATCCGCAAGCCCGGACGCCCGGCACCGCGCCTGGAGCGAGGTCGCGAGCGTCGAATCCTGTACCAACCCGACGATTGCGGCCTGCCAGTCAAGGTCGCGTATTCGGGCAAGCGCATCCAGAAGCACATCATGGCCCTTGCGCGCACAGATCAGCCCCACCGACAGGATCAAGGGCGGATCGTCCTTGGGAAGTTTTCGTACCTCCGGTCGCGGAAAGCCGGGCAGAGCAACCGAGATCCGGGCTTCGGCTACCTCGAATTCCACAGTCAGCAGACGCGCGACATGCGGGCTGGGTACCACGACATGCGCGGCAAGCCGCAGATTGGCGCGCTCAAGCGCGATCAACGCATCGGCGCGGTCTGGCGATAGGCCCGGCTCAAGACCCAAAGGGTGATGCAGCAAAGCGATCATAGGCGCCGCGACACGTGCCAATCGTTCAGTCGGAAGCGCGCCATACAACAGGCCGTCGACAACGATCGGTTTATCCGGGGCGACAGACTGCAGCGCGTTCAGCGCCGCATCCTGATCGGTCGGCGACGGATCAGGGAAGCTGTCGCCGATGCTGAGAACCTCGACGTCGTGTCGCTCTGCGCGCAGCGCCTCGATCAGGTTACGGTCGTAGAGATAGCCGCCAGTCTTGCTGTCGAGATCGCCGGGAATGGCAAAGCTGCACGCGATCATCTCAATGGCTCCGTTACGTGGGCTAAGTTCGACTGCAGCAGGTTCAGGCAGGTTCCCCCGGGCGACACCTCAAGACTAGCGCCGCGCATGTCTCCCACAAGGCCCGCTACCCGGCCATTGCATAGACGACGGGCGCCGGGCATATAGGCGCGGGTCGAAGCAGGTGCATGATGAACTACCTCGAATTCGAGAAACCGCTGGCCGAGATCGAGGGCAAGGCCGCCGAGTTGCGCGCCATGGCGCGCGCCAACCCCGAGGCGGATGTCGGCAAGGAGGCCGAGGCGCTGGATCGCAAGGCCCAGCAATTGCTGGCTGACCTCTACCGAAACCTCAGCCCCTGGCGAAAATGCCAGGTTGCGCGTCACCCCGACCGGCCACATTGCCGGGATTACGTCGAGGCGCTGTTCACCGAATACACGCCGCTTGCCGGCGACCGGAACTTTGCCGACGACCAGGCAATCATGGGGGGGCTCGCACGATTCCGGGACCGGCCGGTGGTGGTGATCGGCCAGGAGAAGGGTTCGGACACGAAGAGCCGGATCGAGCGGAACTTCGGCATGGCCCGGCCCGAGGGCTACCGCAAGGCGATCCGGCTGATGGATCTGGCGCATCGCTTCAAGTTGCCGGTGGTCACGCTGGTGGACACGCCCGGCGCCTATCCGGGAAAGGGCGCGGAAGAACGCGGCCAGGCCGAGGCGATCGCGCGATCGACCCAGAAATGCCTCGAAATCGGGGTGCCGCTGGTTTCGATCGTGATCGGCGAGGGCGGCTCGGGCGGGGCGGTGGCCTTGGCGACGGCGAACCGGGTCTTGATGCTCGAACATTCTGTCTATTCGGTGATCTCACCGGAAGGATGCGCCTCGATCCTGTGGAAGGATGCCGAGAAGATGCGCGAGGCGGCCGAGGCCCTGCGCCTGACATCGCAGGATCTTCTGAAGCTGGGCGTGATCGACGCCATCATTCCCGAACCGGTCGGCGGCGCGCAGCGCGACCGGCAGGCAACGATCGACGCGGTGGGCAAGTCGCTGGCGCAGATCCTCGACAAGCTTGCCAAGATGAGCGGCAAGGCGTTGATCGATGATCGGCGGCGAAAGTTCCTTGATCTGGGCCGCAAGGGGTTGGCCGCCTGATCGGCAACGACTGTCTGCGGCCTCGGTGCGGCTGCCAGGCGGCATTCGGGCGATCCGCTGTTGCCCTTTTCAGACCTGCGGCTTAGGACATCTCCACCCGCCACCGCGCCCGGAGGTCCGATGCTGTCGCTTCTGCAAATCGTTTATCTGATCCTCGATGTGCTCTGGTTCATCGTGCTCGTGCATGTCGTGCTCAGCTGGCTGATCAACTTCCAGGTTCTGAACCTGCGCCAGCCGATCGTGGCGCAGATCTGGGACGGGTTGAACCGCGTCCTGGAACCTTTCTACAGCCGCATCCGCGCCTTCCTGCCTGACATGGGGGGCATCGACCTGTCGCCGCTGGTGCTGCTCCTGGGGATCTACGCGCTGCGGATCGTGATCGCGAACAACATGCATCTGCTGGTCTGACCGCGCGCTGTTCCGTTCGCCCGTGTCACTGACCCCCGAGACCGCGCTTGCCCGCATCTTCGGCTTTCCTGCCTTCCGCTCGGGGCAGGAGGAAATCGCGCGCGCCGTGATCGATGGGCGCGATGTCCTGGCGATCATGCCGACAGGGGGCGGAAAGTCGCTATGCTACCAGCTACCTGCGCTCTGCCGCGAGGGTCTGACGGTGGTGATCTCGCCTCTGATCGCTTTGATGCGCGACCAGGTCCGAGCACTTCAGGAAGCGGGCGTCGCGGCGG
>SLKW01000416.1 GCA_007134405.1 Paracoccaceae bacterium | reverse complement strand
CGTGACTATCTGGGCAAGTCGGGGTTCAAGGCGGCGGTGCTGGGGCTGTCGGGCGGGGTCGATTCGGCCATCGTCGCGGCGATCGCCGCCGATGCGCTGGGGCCCGAGAACGTGCGCTGCGTGATGCTGCCGTCGCGTTTCACCTCGCCCGAGTCGCTCGAGGATGCGGCGGGGGTGGCGAAGGCGTTGGGCTGCCGGCTGGACGACGTGGCGATCACCGGCCCGCAGGGGGCGGTGACGCAGGCGCTGGCGCCCCTGTTCGAGGGGCTGCCCGAGGATGTGACGGAAGAAAACATCCAGTCGCGGCTGCGGGGCGTCCTGCTCATGGCGATCGCGAACAAGACGGGCGCGATGCTGCTGACGACCGGCAACAAGTCCGAGGTGGCGGTGGGCTATGCCACGATCTACGGCGACATGAACGGCGGCTTCAACCCGATCAAGGACCTTTACAAGACCCGCGTCTTCGAGACCTGCCGCTGGCGCAACGAGACCCACCGGGCGTGGATGAAGGGTCCGGCCGGGCAGGTTATTCCGCCACGCATCATCACCAAGCCGCCGACGGCCGAGTTGCGCGCCAACCAGCGCGACGAGGACAGCCTGCCGCCCTACGAGGTGCTGGATTCGATCCTGGAGGGGTTGGTCGAGCGCGACGCCTCGGTCGGCGAGCTGGTGGACGAGGGGCACGACCGCGACACGGTCCGGCGGATCGAGCATCTGCTCTACATCTCGGAATGGAAGCGCCATCAGGCCGCGCCCGGCGTGCGCCTGACCCCGCGCGCCTTCTGGCTGGACCGCCGCTACCCGATGGTCAACCGCTGGCGCGACCCGTCCTGAGCGGGAGAATGGCGGCGTTCGACAGCTATATCCTGTGCACCACGCCGCGCAGCGGCAGCACGCTTCTGTGCGATCTGCTGTCCGCGACGGGGCGGACCGGGGTCCCGGATTCGTTCTTCATGCGCGATCTGGATCCGGTCTGGGCCGAACGCTGGGGGCTGCCGAGCCGCAACGGACGTGGAGCGCGCGACCATGCCCGCGCTTATCTGCGAGCCGCGATCCGGGCGGGGCTGGGCGAGACCGGGGTGTTCGGCCTGCGCCTGATGGAGCGGGACCGGGGCGGTCTGCTGGAGCTGATCAAGGCGGCTCATCCGGGACAGGTACGGGACCGCGACCGGCTGGCCACCGCCTTTGGCCGCGTTCTCCATGTCCATCTGACTCGGGCGGACAAGCTGGCGCAGGCGGTGTCGCTCGTGAAGGCCCAGCAAACGGGGCTCTGGCATATCGGCCCGGACGGGCGCGAAGTCGAGCGCCTTTTCCCGCCGCGCCCGCCGGTCTACGACCACGGGCGGCTCGCGACGGCCCGCGCGGAGTTCGAACGCGGCGACCGGGACTGGCGGGACTGGTTCGCGGCGGAGGGGATCGCGCCACTTTCGGTCCGCTACGAGAGCCTGTCCGCCAACCCGGCGGCGGAGCTGGCGCGCATCGGCGCGGCTCTCGGCCTGGCCGCGCCCGCGGCGGGGCAGGTACAGCCCGGCGTTGCCCCGCTGGCCGATGATCTGAACCGGGCGTGGATGGCACGATTCCGGCAGCAGGAGGCGGGGGACGGGTCGTGACATTGGCGCGGGCCAGTACGCAGGCGCGTTCCGGGACTTCCCATTTTCCGCCGCTGCGTGTAGTTTTTGCGCTACCCCACGCCCCGGTTGAATTCCGGACAACGTGATCCCGCTTCCACTACGGGACGAAGAGGCCGAAATGGCACGAGCAGTTGGCAGGCAACCCCGATCCGCGCCGCAGGCGGCACGCATGGCCATGATTGTCGGCATACCCATCCTCGCCACGCTGATGCTGGCCGGGTGCGAGGCCGCCCGGTCGGGCGCCGAGGGTGCGCCGGCGGCGCGCGGCGCATCGCAAGCGGCGCAGGTCGTGGAACGCGACGTCGAGCGGCCGGATCTATTCCAGATGGCGGAGCCGGGGCTTTGGGACGGGCGGCCCTCGCTTGGCGGGATCTGGGTCGCGCATCCCGAGGCGACCGACCCCGAGCGTGTCGTCATCCGTCATGCCGAGAGCGGCGCCAGCGTCACCGGTGCGCTCTTCAGGCGCGAGCGCGAAAATCCCGGTCCGCGCTTCCAGATCTCGTCCGAGGCGGCGAACGCGTTGGGGATCCTCCCGGGGCAGCCAACCACGATCCGGGTCACCGCCCTTCGGCTTGAACAGGTCGAGGTTGCGCCCTCGCCGCCCGCTTCGGCTGGGACCGAGGCTGAGACCCCCGCCGCAGCCGACGAAGGTGCCGCGCCATCGGCGGCGCCAGTCGCCACGGAGGCGCCGCGCGGGTGGCGCAGGTACTTCCAGACACGCCGCCCGACAGCCACTCCTGCCCCAGCATCGGCCTCGGCAACCGCCACTGAACCGGTCGCCGCGCCAGAATCCGAGACCCTCGATCCCCCCGCCTCGCGCGCCGCAACTCACGGGATTGCGAAGCTCCGTTGAACGGGTTTGAAAAACCCCGCGGGAGCGGGCAAAAGGACGCTGGCGCCGGTGCCGCGCCATGACCGAGCAAGGGAGCCCGAATATG
>SLKW01000301.1 GCA_007134405.1 Paracoccaceae bacterium | reverse complement strand
TCGGCTTCAAGGAACTCACCCCCTATCGCGGCGGCTGGTGCGGCAACGAGATCTTCGCCACCGCCTTCCCGCCCAAGGTCCGCCAGCAGGCGCGGGAACTCACCTTCAAGTTCGGCGAGCAGCTGCGCAAGGAAGGCTATCGCGGCTATTTCGAACTCGACTTCCTGATCGACAAGAAGACCGGCGATCTTTGGCTGGGCGAGTTGAACCCACGCATCACCGGCGCCAGTTCGATGACCAACCACGCGGCCTTCGCCCATGCCGACGCGCCCCTCTTCCTGTTCCACCTGCTGGAGTTCTCGAAAAAGCCGTTCAACCTCGACGTCGAGGAACTGAACGCCCGCTGGGCCGATCCCGACATGATCGACGGCTGGTCGCAGATGGTCATCAAGCATACCGAGGATTCGGTCGACATCTGCACCGATGTGCCCGAAACCGGGATCTACAGGCTTCTGGAGGACGGGCGCGTGGTCTTCGACCGGTTCGACTATCACCGCCGGGCGGTGGAATCCGAAAACGAGGCCTTCTTCCTGCGCATCCTGCGCCCGGGCGACTACCGCTACGAGGGCGCCGATATCGGCATCCTGGTGACCCGCGGGCGGTCGATGACTTCGGGCTTCCAGCTCAACGAACGCGCGAAGAAGTGGATTCACGGCATCAAGCAGGCGGTCTCGGCCAAGCCCTTGCCGATGGCCGCGGCCGGACCCGCGGTCAGCGACCCGGCCTTCAAGATCCTCTAGGACACCCCCTTGCAGCTCGTCTGGCGCGCCATCAGCGAACCCGAGCCCGGCCCGAAATGGGCCGGGCTCTTCCACGAGTTCTGGCCCGACTACCACCGCTGGTGGCTGCGCGAGGGCGAGGATCCGCGCCCGACCTACTGGGAAAGCCGCAAGGCGCTTGCCGCCTACATGCCCGAAATCGTGCCGCTCTACGACCGGCTCTGCGAACTGGCAGGCGGCGGCGATCACGCGGCGCGCTTTCTCAGCTTCTACCGCCCACCGCCGTATCTGTCGGCCTGTTCGCAGGCGATCTGGCCGGGCAAGGAACCCGTCCTCGTGCGCAACTACGACTATCACCCCCAGGCCTTCGACGCCGTGGTGATGCGCACTGAATGGCAGGGCCGCAAGGTCGTCGGCACGTCCGACGGGCTCTGGGGCCTGGTGGACGGGATGAACGACGCGGGTCTTGCGATCTCGCTCACCTTCGGCGGGCGGCGGGTGGTGGGCGACGGCTTTGGCGTGCCGATCATCCTGCGCTACGTGCTGCAGACCTGCGAAACCGCCGCCGAAGCCGGCGCGGCGCTGGCGCGCATCCCGACTCACATGAGCTACAATGTCACCGTGGTCGACCGGCACCGCCATTTCCGCACCGTGATGATGGCCCCCGACCGCCCGGCCCGCGTCACCCATGCCGCCGTCGCCACAAACCACCAGGAGCGCGTCGAATGGGACAGCCACGCCCGCTTCACCGCCACGGTCGAGCGCGAGCGCTTCCTCCTCCAGCGCCTGACCCTGCACGTGGAGCCACAGGAAAAGTTCATCTCGGCTTTCCTGCGCGTGCCGCTTTACTCCTCGGCTTTCGACCAGGGCTTCGGCACGCTCTACACCGCCGTCTATCGCCCGCGCCTCGGCAAGATGGAACTGCGCTGGCCGCGCGCCGTCTGGCCCCTCGACCTGCATGATTTTCACGAGGGGCAGCGGGTGATCTACACGCCCGACACCAGCCTGCGGGCGTGACCTCCCCAACGACCACGGGCGGTGACGCTCAGTTGGTCCGCCTGCGCTTGCGACACACGGAAAAAGACCCCGCCCAAGGGCGGGGCCAGTTTGCGCCGACCGGGCTTCAGTCGGCCGGCGCTGGCGGTAAACCCGTCAGCCGTCGCGCCCCATTTCGGCGCGGATCTGCTGGCGCAGGATATCGATCGGGATCAGCTGCCCATCGCGGCGGAACTGCCAATATGTCCAGCCGTTGCACGACGGCGCGCCTTCCAGCGCCGCGCCCACCTGGTGGATCGAGCCGCGATGCTCCGCCGATACGAGCGAGCCATCGGCCCGCACCTTCGCCGCCTGCCCGCGCGGGCTGACCAGGACTTCGCCCGGCCTCAAGAGCCCGCGTTCGACGAGTTGCCCGAACGGCACGCGCGGCTCGGCCCGTTTCGAGACCGATGTCTCCAGCGCCGAAGCGTCGAGCGCGCGCACCTTCTCGAGCCGCTTTGCGGCCAGCGCGCGGTAGCCTTCGTCCCGCTCGATCCCGACAAAGGCGCGGCCCAGCATTTTCGCCACCGCGCCCGTCGTGCCGGTCCCGAAGAACGGGTCCAGCACCACATCGCCCGGATTGGTGGTTCCCACCAGCACCCGATGCAGAAGCGCTTCCGGCTTCTGCGTCGGGTGCGCCTTCGCGCCCGCGGCGTCCTTCAGACGCTCGTGCCCCGTGCAGATCGGCAACACCCAGTCCGAGCGCATCTGCACGCCTTCGTTCAGTGCCTTCAGCGCCTCGTAATTGAACGTGTATTTCGCATTCTCCGCGCGCGAGGCCCAGATCATCGTCTCATGCGCGTTGGTCAGCCGCTTGCCGCGGAAATTGGGCATCGGGTTCGCCTTGCGCCAGATGACGTCGTTGAGGATCCAGAAGCCCGCATCCTGCAAGGCGGCGCCCACCCGGAAGATGTTGTGATACGACCCGATCACCCAGATCGCGCCATCGGGCTTCAGAAGCCGGCGCGCCTCGGCCAACCAGGCGCGGGTGAAGGTGTCATAGACGGCAAGGCTCTCGAACCGGTCCCAGTCGTCGTCGACGGCATCGACACGGCTGTTGTCGGGGCGATGCAGCTCGCCCTTGAGCTGCAGGTTGTAGGGCGGGTCCGCGAAGATAAGATCGACGCTGCCCGCGGGCAGAGAGCGCATCACCTCGATGCAATCGCCGCCAAGAATTTCGTTGCGCGGAAGCACCTGCGCCCCCTCCGCCCGCCGTTTCACTGCCATCTCGTGCCTCATCTCGGCGCCCTCTGTCGCGTTCCGGGGCGCTTGAGGGTCAAGATGACCGAAGGACGAATCGCCGTCAAATTCTTTTTGAATCAGGGCGTTGTTTTGTTTTCTTTACACAACATATTGCGCACGGGCGCGAAGCTGCGCCGGTGATATGGGGTCGGACCCCAGCGCTTGAGTCCGGCCAGATGCGCGGGCACGGGATAGCCGGCGTTGCGCTCCCATCCATAGGCTGGGAAGTGGCGCGCAAGCTCGGCCATGATGGCGTCGCGGGCGACCTTGGCCAGGATCGAGGCCGCGGCGATCGACAGGCAGCAGGCGTCGCCCCGCACCAGCGTCTGGGCCGGGCAGCACAATGCGCCCGGCATCCGGTTGCCATCGATCAGCGCCAGCTCGGGCGCGGGGTCGAGCGCCGCCAGCGCGCGGCGCATCGCCAGATGGCTCGCCTGCAGGATGTTCAGCCGGTCGATCTCTTCCACGCTGGCCTCGGCGATGGCGTAGCGGGCGCGCGCCCGGATCTCGGCGGCCAGCACGACGCGCCGCGCCGCGCTCAGCGTCTTCGAATCCGCCAGCCCGTCGGGGATGTCCTCAGGGTTCAGGATCACCGCCGCGGCCACGACCGGCCCCGCCAGGGGTCCGCGGCCGGCTTCGTCGACGCCGGCCACCCGCCGCATGCCGCGCGCCAGCGCAAGCGTTTCGGCGTCGAAATCGGGACTGGGTCGGATGGCGCGCATGTCCCGGTCATGGCATCCGCCCGACACGCGATCAAGACATCTTGAACATCGGACCTACATGGGAAGGGCGGGTCCGAAGACCCGCCCCGCCCGGCCCGAAGGCCAGGACTTGGTACGCATACTCATGGCACACGATACTCAACTCGTACTCAAGTCACTCGTACTACCGTCTGCGATACACTTCATGGATTACCAAAGCGTTGCGGACGGAACTCGGGCATGCGGCGCGGCTACCATCGGCCGCGCTCGCAATGCGAATACTGATGCCGGCGCGGCGCCCACTGCCAGCCCGGCGGGCAATCCCGGCGGCGATGGGCGCGCGGCGGGTGGCGGTCATGCCGGGGCTGCGCGCGCGGCGGCGTCCAGTCGTGGCGCGGCCGGCTCGGCGCCGCGGCGTATTGCGGCCGCCAGCCCGACTCGTGCAGGCATTGCGCCAGGTGATAGCTGCGCATCCCGCGATCGGTGCGGACCGGCGTCTCGCACCGGCGCGGCAGCCGGTCGATCCCGTACCAGCCCAGACAGCCGGTGTGATAGACGTCGACGTGACGCCCGCGCAGGCGCACCCGCTCCATGCAGGCCTCGGGCAGGACGCCGCGCGCCAACTGCCCGCGCGACCGCGTGCTCGAGGCCGAGGAATCGATCGCGCGCACCACCACCGCGACCGCCGCCGCCCCCAGAAGAAAGCGGATCAACTCGTCCGAGCTTTGCGACTGCGCCGGTGCCGCGGTTCCGGCCAGCCCGGCGAACGCCACCAGGCCCGCCGAGAAGAACAGTCTCAGGCGCCGCGAGGCCTTGCCGCCGAAGGTGCCGAATGCAGGAGAGAGCGTTGTCATCGGGTCATCCTTTCTTTCCGGCGCATCCCCACTCGCATCACTGAACGACGAGAGCGCCCGATAAGCCGACCCTGCCCCTGGGGGTTCGTGACAGGCAATAACGCGGCGCTGTTACTCGATATCAACGCCTGTTCCGGGCCAAGGTTTCCGCCCGCGTCGCGCCCCGGGGCCCCATGCGCAGGGTCTTGCCCATCGCCGCCACGCCCCGGAGCGGCGGCCATGCGAAAAGGGGCGGCGCCGGCCGCGCCACCCCCTGTCGTCGTCACGATGTCCGCAAGCCCCGGCCGGGGTGCGCGCGCGGCGGCCCTACGGCCGGCGGGGCATGGGCGAATCCCAGATCAGGCGGCCCGAATACCAATGCGTCTGCGGCCGGAAATGCGCCTTGAACATGCAATGCGCCACGAAATACCGGCGCTGCCCGGCCTCGGTCCGGACCGGGACCTCGCATTGCTGCGGCAGCCTCGGCATCCCGTAGGCCTCCACGCAATCGGCAAGAAACAGCTCGACATTCCGGCGGTGCAGCTGCACCGTTTCCCGGCACGCATCCGGGATCACCTGCCGGCCCAGCCTTTCCTGCGGAATCGCGTCGGGCTGCGCGGGGCGCACGATCCGCCCCACATCGGTCGCGCCGCGCACGAAGGCCATGATCTCGGCATTGGTCTGCGCCTGCGCCGGCTGAAGGGCCGCCCACCCGGCCAGCGCGAACGCGGCCGCCGACAGCAGCGCGCGGCGCGCATGACCGCCGGGCGCAGGGATGGGGGGCGCGGGAATGGGGGGCGCGGGAATGCAATCTCTCATCGGTCCGTCCTTTCGGCACCGATGCCAGCCACAGGATGTGCATGACCGGCACCGCGGCGTTGCAAGATCCAAGTCTGACCCGTCGGGCAATGCGGCGCAACCACCCCCCGCTGATATCCGATAACGCTTGAGCGAGCGGGGCCGCGATTCGGCGGATATTGATTATCCGCGCCACAGGGGCGATGCTCTCGGCATGACTCCGCGCAGCCTCGCCATCGCCCTCCTCATCGCCTGCGCCGCGGCGCTGCCGGCGACGGCGCAGTGCTACGCCGACTACAAGGCCAAGCAGGACAACCCGCTGCGCCTGCAATACGGGGTCGCCGAACTGCCCTCCTCGGCCTGCGGCGACGCCCGCGCCGCCGCCGCGCATCTCGCCCCCCGGCTGGAACGCGACGGCTGGATTCTCCTGCAGATCGTGTCCACATTCGGGCCCGAAGGGCTCGAATCGAGGAGAGAGGATGCAGGGCGGTACTTCCTCCGCTACTGACCTGACACGCACGGCCTCGCGCGCCGTGCTCTGGGGGTTCGCGGCGATCGTGACGGTGCTGGCGGTCACGGCGGTTTTTCTGTTCATCAACCTGCCCGATGCCGGCGCCTTCAACGCGCGGGTGGAGCGGATCTTCATCGAGCATTCCGACCTGACCGGCCAGGCCGAACTCAAGCTGCTCGAGATCCTGGCGCTGTCCGGCACCGCATTCGCCGAAACGCTCGGCTCCTACCGGATGGTGATCTTCGTGCTGATGGTCTTCGCCAGCGCGCTTCTCATCACCGCGCTGGTGGTGATCCTGATGCTGATCACGCTCCACCGGCGGCTGGCGCAGCTCGAACGCGCCGGGATCCAGGTCTCCTCGCTGGTCATCAACCGGGCCGAGCGCAAGGTGGCGCTCAACGACATGGAATTCGCACTGACCGAGGCGGCGGTCGAAACCCTCGCCGTGCTGGCCGAGGCGCGGATGGACGGCGACATCCTCTCGGGCGCGCAGATCGAGGCGACGATCAGCGGCCGCGACGAGGCCAATTGCGACGAGGCCGCCGGGGCCACCCGCATCAAGCGGCTGCGCGACTCGCTCGGCAACCAGATGGTGAGCGAGCTTCTGGTGCGCAACATCGCCCGGCAAGGCTACATCCTGGCCATCGACCGCAAGGCGATCCGCATCGTCTGAGCGCCGCGCGCGGTCCCAGCGGCCCGCCGCCTCTTCCGGCGCAGCCCGGCCCGCCAGCCGCGCACCGCCCCGTCCCGACGCCCCCGGCCATCTGGCCTTGTCGCGCCCCGGAATCCGGACCTCATGGGGCACTTCGGCCACAGCTTTCGGCCCCAAGCCGTTGCGTCCCGCCGCCCGCCGTACGTTGCGCGAAAGCGCGGATTTCCCCGGATTCGGCCCGAAGTGGCGAAAACTGCCATACGTTTGCCACACGCCTGTCATACGCTTGCCACACGCCTGCCATACGCTGAATTCCCAACACACCAAGGCGATCCGCCCGGTCTCACGCGCGCCGGGACCGACGCACCGGCACGCCCCGTCAAGCTTTCGTAAACCCTTCGGCGCGGCCCCGCCCCGGCCCGCCTCAACGCCCGTTGACCGTCCGCATCCGCGCGGCGAACCCCCGCAGGATCGCGCGCCCCTCCTCCGCCGAACCGGGCGCTGCGCGGGCATCGAGGACCGACAGCGAAACGACGCGCCCCCCCACCGGCAGGATCGCACGCCAATAGTCCGGCGCGAAGGTTTCGGGCGAGCCACGGTCGTTTATGCGCAACCAGATCGCCCCGTTCTCGATCGCGGCGGACTCGATGCGCACGTCCCCCGCCTGCCCCGACCGGCTCAGATGCCCGCGCCCCGCCTCGCTGGTCACCGCCGTCATCAGGGTGCGCAGGTTCTCCGTGCCCCGCGCGGCCTCGGCGGGCAAGGCGGTCACCGTCGCCGCCAGCACCGGCCGCTGCCGCTCGGACGCGCGGCACGCGACCAACAAAACAAAGGCTTCGCTGGCGTTTTCGACGGTCGAGTTCCGGTCGACGCAATAGCCCTCGGGCCCCGCGACCGTCAGCGCCCCGTCGAATACCGACAGGCGCGTCGGGCCGGGCTCGGCCTCCCGGTCGGTGAACCGCGCCAGCGGCGCGGCCTCGAAGCATCCGGCCAGCAACAGGACCAGCGCCGCCGGCAGCCAGAAACCCCGCCGGGCCTTCGGCTCAGAGGTCCATGTAGACATGCGCCTCGGCGCCCCCGCCGGGATGCGTCACCGCCCCCTGGCGCGCCCCGCCCACGAGTTGCGCGTATTTCCACAGCGCGCCGGTGGCGTAGATCGTCGGGCGCGGGCCTTTCCACGCCTCCTTGCGCCGGACAAGCTCGTCGTCGGACAGGTCCACCGACAGCTCGCCCTTGATCGCGTCGATGGTGATGACATCGCCGTTCTTCAGCAACGCGATCGGCCCGCCATGCGCCGCCTCGGGGCCGACATGGCCGATGCAGAAGCCCCGCGTCGCCCCGGAAAAGCGCCCATCGGTGATCAGCGCCACCTTCTTGCCCATGCCCTGCCCCGACAGCGCCGCCGTCGTCGCCAGCATCTCGCGCATCCCCGGCCCGCCCGCCGGGCCTTCGTTGCGGATGACGATGACCTCGCCTTCCTTGTACTGCCGCGCCTTGACCGCTTCGAAGGCCTCTTCCTCCGACTCGAAAACGCGCGCGGGACCGGTGAAGACCTGGTCCTCGGCCGCGATCCCCGCCACCTTCACGATGGCCCCGTCCGGCGCCAGGTTGCCCTTCAGCCCGACAACGCCGCCGGTCTTGGTGATCGGCGTCTCCACAGGGTAGATCACACGCCCGTCCGCCTCGCGGGTGACAAGGTCGATCTCCTCGCCGATGGTGCGGCCGGTGGCGGTGATGCAATCCTCGTGGATGAGCCCCGCCTTACGCAGCTCCTTCATCACCACCGGCACGCCGCCCACCTCGTAGAGGTCCTTGGCGACATATTCCCCGCCGGGCTTGAGGCTGACGAAATAGGGCGTGTCGTGGAAGATGTCGCAGACGTCGAACAGGTCGAACTCGATCCCCGCCTCGTGCGCGATGGCCGGCAGGTGCAGCCCCGCATTCGTCGACCCGCCGGTGCAGGCCACGACGCGGGCGGCGTTCTCCAGCGACTTGCGGGTGACGATGTCGCGCGCGCGGATGTTCTTCTCGATCAGCCGCATCACCGCCTCGCCCGAGGCCTCGCCATACTGGTCGCGGCTTTCGTAGGGCGCCGGCGCCCCCGAGGAATTGGGCAGCGCCAGCCCGATGGCCTCGGACACGCAGGCCATCGTGTTCGCCGTGAACTGCCCGCCACAGGCCCCGGCCGAGGGGCAGGCCACGCGCTCCAGGATCGCGAGTTCCGCATCGGTGTAGTTACCGGCCTGGTGCTTGCCCACCGCCTCGAACACGTCCTGCACGGTCACGTCGCGCCCATCGAGCCGCCCCGGCAGGATCGAGCCGCCGTAGATGAACACCGACGGCGTGTTGAGCCGCACCATCGCCATCATCATCCCCGGCAGGCTCTTGTCGCACCCCGCGAGCCCCACCAGCGCATCATAGCAATGCCCGCGCATGGTCAGTTCGACCGTATCCGCGATCGCATCGCGCGAGGCGAGCGACGAGCGCATCCCCTCGTGGCCCATCGCGATCCCGTCGGTCACCGTGATCGTGGTGAACTCGCGCGGCGTACCGCCGCCCTTCTTCACGCCCATCTTCACCGCCTGCGCCTGCCGGTTCAGCGAGATGTTGCAGGGCGCGGCCTCGTTCCAGCAGGTGGCGACCCCGACCCAAGGCTGGTGGATCTCTTCCTCGGAAATCCCCATCGCGTAGAAATACGACCGGTGCGGCGCCCGCGCAGGCCCTTCGGTCACGTGGCGGCTGGGCAGTTTCGACTTGTCGAAACGCTGGTCGGTCATGGCGGTCCCTCCCCGGCAAACTGGCTGCGGCAAGGGATACTGGAGCGGTCGGGGCGGGGCAAGGTCGCATCGCGGTCGCCGCGCGGCGGCAGAATTCCCGTCGACAACCGCCCCGCGCCGCGCTAACCAAGGCGCATGATCGACCGCATCGCACCCCGCCATCCGCTGCGACGCCGACGCCCCCGCGTCTGACGGCGATCCCGCCTGCCCGCATTTCCTATACGTTGACTTGTCCCGGCGCCTTTGGCACGTCTGGGCTTTCTTTCAGGAACCCGCGATGATTTCCTCCGTTCTGCCCACCTACAACCGCGCACCCCTCACCTTCGTAAGGGGCGAAGGCTCCTGGCTGATCGAGGCCGATGGCCGCCGCTTCCTCGACCTCGGCGCGGGGATCGCGGTCAATGCCCTGGGCCATGCCCATCCGGCGCTCGTCCAGGCCCTGGGGGACCAGGCGGCCAAGCTCTGGCATGTGTCGAACCTTTACGAAATTCCCCAGCAGAAGGCGCTGGCCGACGCGCTGGTGGAGGCCACTTTCGCCGACAGCGTCTTCTTCACCAATTCGGGGACCGAGGCGGCGGAACTGGCGATCAAGATGGTCCGCCGCCACTGGTTCGACCGGGGCGAGGACCGCCCGACCATCCTGACCTTCGAGGGCGCCTTCCACGGCCGTTCCACCGGCGCCATCGCCGCCGCGGGGTCCGAGAAGATGACCACGGGCTTCGGCCCCCTGATGCCCGGCTTCAAGACACTTTCCTGGGGCGACCACGAAGCGTTCGACGCCGCGCTGGACGACACCGTCGCCGCCGTGATGATCGAGCCGATCCAGGGCGAAGGCGGCATCCGCCCCCTGCCCGAAGCCTGCCTCAAGGGCCTGCGCGCCGCCTGCGACCGGGTCGGCGCGCTGCTGGTCCTGGACGAGGTGCAATGCGGCGTCGGCCGCACCGGCAAGCTCTTCGCGCATGAATGGGCCGGCATCGCGCCCGACATCATGATGGTTGCCAAGGGAATCGGCGGCGGCTT
>SLKW01000133.1 GCA_007134405.1 Paracoccaceae bacterium | reverse complement strand
CCGGTGTCGACGATGAAGCGGATGGCCTGCGGCGGCCCGCCCTCGGGGCCGGTCACCTCGGCCTCCATGTGGAAATGGCCGTCGCGGGCGCGCTGCAGCTCGATCGCCTCGCCGGTGGTCTCCTGGACATGCGTGGAGAAGGTGCCGGTCTGCATGACCAGCCCGTAGGCCGCCGCGACGCCGGTGATGATCAGCCCCCAGAGAAGCAGATGGCGCAGCATGGTGCCGATATTGGCGCGCTGGCTGAGCAGGAAATAGGCGATCAGCACCGTGCCCAGCACGGTGAGATAGACCAGCCGCTCGAGCTGATAGTCACCGGTCATGCGCCACCCACCCGGACCGCGCGCCAGCGACGGGGAAGGCGTGTCGCGTGCATGAGCCATATATAGGGGGTGCGGCGGGCGGTGAAAGGGCGCTCAGGTCAGGCCCGCACCGCGCAGGCCGTTGAGCACGAATTGCACCGAAAGCGCGGCAAGCAGCATCCCCAGCAGCCGCGTGATTACCATGGTTCCGGTCCGGCCAAGCGCGCGTTCCAGCGGCATTGCGACCAGAAACAGCAGGAACGCCATCGCGATCACCGCGACCATCGCCACATGCACCGCCAGCACGCCCGCCCATTGCCAGCCCGTCTCGCCCACCAGCAGGATCATCGCCGCCATCGCGCCCGGTCCCGCGATCAGAGGCATCGCCAGCGGAAAGACCGAGGGGTCGTGATCGGCCGTCGCGTGGCCCGCGCGCCGGGCGCTGCGGCGTTCGAACACCATGTCGAGCGCGATGAGGAACAGAAGGATGCCGCCCGCGATCTGGAAGGCGGGCATGGTGATGCCGATGGCGGCCAGGATCACCTCGCCGGCAAGGCCGAAGACCAAGAGCAGAACAACGGCGATGATGCAGGCGCGCAGCCCGACCGCCACGCGCTGCGCCCGGTCCATGCCCTGGGTCAGCGCGATGAAGAGCGGCGCCAGGCCGATCGGGTCGATCACCACGAAGAGCGTGACGAAGACGGTGACCAGAAAGGCGGGATCGGGCATGGCGGGCTCCCTTCGCGCTCGGGCCTGCGCGGCGTGTCTAGGCCTGCGCGGTTTCTTGCGCGGAGTCCAGCGCCTCGGTCGCCTTCATCCACAGCGCCTCGGCGCGTTCGAGCCCCTGCATTACCTCGGCGTACTTCCGGTTCCAGACATCGAGCTCGTTGCGCCGCGCCTCCTCATAGAGCGCCGGATCGGCCAGCTTTGCCGCCAGCTTGTCCCGCATTTCCTCCAGCTTCTCGATGCGCTGCTCGCATTTCCTGACCTCGGATCGCAACTGCGCCAGATCGGCCTTGGCGACGGTCCTCTCGGCCTTGGGCTTGGCCGGGCGGGCGGGCGCGTCGGGGGCGAGCAGGAAGCGGCGGTAGGCGTCCAGATCATCCTCCCACGGCGCGACGGTCCCGTCGGAGACCAGCCAGAGCCGGTCGGCGACAAGGCTCAGCAGATGCATGTCGTGGCTGACCAGCACCACGGCGCCGGAATAGGCGGTGAGCGCCTCGACCAGCGCCTCGCGGCTTTCGATGTCGAGGTGGTTCGTCGGCTCGTCGAGGATCAGCAGATGCGGCGCATCGAGCGTCGCCAGCAGAAGCGACAGCCGCGCCTTCTGCCCGCCCGAGAGCCGCGCCACCTCGGTCTCGGCCTGATCGGCCATGAGGCCGAAACCGGCCAGACGCGCGCGCAGCTTCGCCTGCCCCTCGGCGGGGCGCTGGCGCTGGATATGCTGGAGCGGCGTCTCGTCCAGATGCAACTCGTCGACCTGGTGCTGGGCGAAATAGCCCACGCGCAGCTTCGAGGCGCGCGTGATCTGCCCGCCCATCGGGTCGAGCTTGCCGGCCAGAAGCTTCGACAGCGTCGATTTGCCCTCGCCGTTGCGGCCCAGCAGCGCGATGCGGTCGTCCTGATCGATGCGCAGGTTCAGCCGCTCCAGGACGGGTGTGGCGTCATAGCCGACCTTCACCCCCTCCAGCGCGACGATCGGGGGCGACAGCTCCTCCGGCGCGGGGAAGGTGAAGACATGCTTCGCCGCCTCGGCGGGGGGCGTGATCGGCGTCATCTTTTCCAGCATCTTGACGCGGCTTTGCGCCTGCCGCGCCTTCGACGCCTTGGCGCGGAAGCGGTCGACGAAGGCCTGCAGATGCGCGCGGCGCGCCTCCTGCTTCTTTGCCTCGGCGGTCAGCACGGCGCGCTGTTCGGCCCGCGTGCGCGCGAAGGTGTCGTAGCCGCCCTGGTAGAGCGTGAGCTTCGCGCCCTCCAGATGCAGGATCGCGCCGACCGCGCGGTTGAGCAGCCCCCGGTCGTGGCTGATGACGATGACGGTATGCGGATAGCGCGCCAGGTAGCTTTCCAGCCAGAGCGCGCCTTCGAGATCGAGGTAGTTCGTGGGCTCGTCGAGCAGCAGCAGGTCGGGCTGCGCGAAAAGGACGCCCGCGAGCGCCACCCGCATCCGCCAGCCCCCCGAGAAGTCCGAACAGGGCTGGCGCATCTCGTCTTCGGTGAAGCCCAGCCCCTTGAGGATCGCGCTGGCGCGGCCTTCGGCGGACCAGGCGTCGATATCGGTCAGCCGCGCCTGGATGGCGGCGATGCGGGCGGGATCGGTCGCGCCCTCGGCCTCGGCCAAAAGGGCGGCGCGCTCGGTATCGGCGTCGAGCACCGTCTGCAGAAGCGTGGCCAGGCCTGCCGGCGCCTCTTGCGCGACGCCGCCGATGCGGGCGCGGTTGGGCAGGCGGATGGCGCCGCCCTCGGGCGAAAGCTCGCCCCGGATCAGGCGGAAGAGCGTCGTCTTGCCCGTCCCGTTGGCACCCACCAGCCCGACCTTGTGGCCGGCCGGTATCCGCGCGGATGCGCCGGAAAACAGCGCCCGCCCCTCGATCGCGAAACTCAGATCTTCGATGACCAGCATGGCGGGGGCTTGCCGCAGGCGCGACACAGCGTCAAGGGCACGGGCCGCGCTTTTCAATTCCTGCCGGCCATGTTAGGGCGCGCCGGACCGAAACTCCGGGCGCGGCCCGGCAAGCAAGAGACAATCATGCCCACCGAACGCACGCTTTCCATCATCAAGCCCGACGCCACGCGCCGCAACCTGACCGGCAAGATCAACGCAAAATTCGAGGATGCCGGCCTGCGCATTGTCGCGCAGAAGCGGATCCACATGTCGAAGGACCAGGCCGGCCTGTTCTACGCGGTCCACAAGGAGCGCCCCTTTTACGACGAGCTGTGCGAGTTCATGGCCTCGGGCCCCGTCGTCGTTCAGGTCCTGGAAGGCGAGAGCGCGATCACGACGAACCGCGAGGTGATGGGCGCCACCGACCCGGCCGAGGCCGCCGAGGGCACGATCCGCAAGGATTTCGCGCTGTCGAAGGGCGAGAACTCGGTCCACGGGTCGGACGCGCCGGACACCGCGGCCGAGGAAATCGCGTTTTTCTTCTCGGAGCTGGAAATCGTCGGCTGAATTGGCCGCCGCGGGCGGGTGCACAAAATTGTGCGCCCGCGCAAATAATTGATTTATAAACGATAATCGACCGCGTTAACCGCAACGAAACCTTTGCCCGCAGCCTGAACGCTACCCGAGCGCCGCGCCCCGGCGCAGGCTTGATGGGCGCACGCCATGCAGAAAGGGGCCGATTTTACCCGGCCCCTTCCCGTCTCCTCCCCCTCCCTGGAAGGTCGTGTCTCAGGCGCAGCGGCGATTGACCTCGCGCTGGGCCAGTCCCGTGGCGACCAGCATGCAGCGGTCGCGCGCCTCGAAGTAATAGCCGCGCGCGTACCATTGCACGGCGCGGTCGATATCGCCGTCGGACAGCATCCAGGCTCCGCGCAGGTAGCGGCCCGCGTAGCGCAGGTTCACCTCGGGATCCAGAAGCTCGGTCGGCTCGCCGCGAAAGCCCATCGCGCGGGCGGTCTGCGGCAGGATCTGCATCAACCCCCAGTAGGGCCCGTTGCGCGCCGCCGGCCGGTAGCTGCTTTCGCGCTGCACGACGCGGTGCATCAGCGCGCGCGGAACGCCGTTGCGGTCGGCCGCCCGGTCGATCTTGGCGATCAGGTCGGGCGAGACCTGCGGATACCGGTCGATCTGCGTGGTCGTAGCGCGGCTCGCCACCTCGGGCGGCGAGCCGCACGCCGCCAGCACAAGCGCAAGCGGCACTGCCAGGAACGTCGCGCGCATCTTCCATCCCTCGAAGATCAGCCGCGCCCGTTTTCGGGTTTTCGCGGCACCACGCCAATTTCATCCAGCACCGCTTCGAATCGGGCAAGGCCCTTGCTGGGTGCATGAGCGGATTTCAGCCCATCGAACCGTTGCCGCAGTGCGGCTTTCTCAGCCCCGCGGCAATCGTTCCAGGGTCGGCCCTGAAGTCCCATGACCAGGACGTAGTAGGCGATGAAATGCGGCCGGTGCCCGCTTTCCAGAAGCCGCGCATAGGCCGGATCCGGACCCAACGCGCGCAATTCCTCGGCCGACGTGATCCCGGCGCGGGCGAAGGCGGCCTCCACCGCCGGGCCCAGGTTGCGGATCGCGGAAATCGGGGTCGTCATGACCAAGGCTTGCCGGGCGCGGTCGCGTTTGGCAAGCCCACGCCTGGCAAGGTAGCGCCCAGGCTTTGGTGCCAAGAGCGACGATGCCCCCCCTGCCCTTCGACGACTTCGCGCCGTGGACGGTGATCCGTGGCGATGACAAGTACCGCGCGCGCCTTGCCGCGATCCAGCGGATCCTCGGCGCTTTCGACTACGACCGGATGGATGCCAAGGCGGTCGGCAGCCCCGACCCGCGCATCATGGGCGGCACGGATCTGTGGCCGCAAGATTGACAAGTGGCGTCGGCAACCCTTCGGGCAACGGCCCGGCGCCCGCCCAGATCAGGCCGCCCTGCCCGCTTTCCTGCGCGGCCCCCTGCCCGGCCAGCAGCGCGCCCGTCGCGTGATCGCCCTGCAGGAGCGCCAGGCGCCCGCGCGCAAGCGGCCCCACGGCCCGCATGAGCAGATGCGCCGAGGCCGCGGCGGCGGGTGCGGGCTTCCAGATCATGCCTCTCCCCGCCCCCGCCAGCAGTGCCCCCGCGATCCGGTCGAGCGGTGTGTCGGCGGCCGTCAGCAAGACAAGCGGCCCGCGGCCCGCCGGAGTCAGCGGCGCAGGCGCGGTAAGTTGGTCGTCGGTGAACCCCTCCTGGGCGCGGATGGTGCGCAGCAGCGGGGCTTCGGCAAGCATCGCCGCCCAGAGCGCATCGGCATCGATGGCGTCCGGGTCCGGCCCTTGGCGCAGGACGCCGCGCGCGCGGGCGATGTCCCTGGCTCCGGCGCAGACGATCCGGCCCAGGGCCGCACCCGCCGCGCCGGTGACCGGCAGAAGCCGGTCCGACAGCGGCGCGCGCCAGGCTCCGCCCACGAAATGCGCAAACAGGCGTTCGTTGAGCTCGGCGAGATATCGGCTATCGGGTCGGGTCTGCATCGCCGGATGATAGGGGCGCGCCCGGCCGGTGCCAATGGGGCGAAAGCGGCGCGCTGGGGCGGCAGGGTCATTCCGGGCGGGGTCTTTTCAAGCGCGACGAAAGCGTCTATGGGCACGCGATGCGCGCATCCACCCTTGGAGGGGCGCGTACCATATGCAACTTGGAGTATCCGATATGGCTGGTGAGATCCCTGATCTGATCGCCGAGGTACGGACGGGGACAGGCAAGGGGGCCGCCCGTCAAGCTCGCCGCGAAGGCAAGGTACCTGGCGTGGTTTATGGAGGCGGCGCCGATCCGCTGTCCGTGAACATTGAATACAACTACCTCCTGAAGAAGCTGAAGGAGGGGCGGTTCCTCTCGAAGCTGTGGAACCTGAAGGTCGAGGGGCAGGACGACGTGCGCGTCATCTGCCGCTCGGTGCAGCGCGACGTCATCAAGGATCTGCCGACGCATGTCGACCTGATGCGCCTGCGCCGGACGAGCCGCATCAACCTCTTCATCAATGTCGAGTTCATCAATCACGGCCAGGCGCCGGGGCTGAAGCGCGGCGGCAACCTGACCGTAACGCGCTCCGAGGTCGAATTGAACGTTGTCGCGGGCGACATCCCCGAGAAGATCGTCGTGGACCTGGCTGGCAAGCAGATCGGCGACGTGATCCATATCGGCGACATCGCCCTGCCCGAGGGCGCGAAGCCCACGATCACGCGGAACTTCGTGATCGCCAATATCGCGGCGCCGAAGGGCCTGACCGCCGAGGAGGAAGAAGAAGAGGCCGAGGAAGAGGACATCTGATCCTCCGCCTGCCGGACGCAGTCATGAACCCCGCCCCGCAAGGCGGGGTTCTTGCATTTCGGGACGCACGGCGGCAGGGAAAGGGCGGCAATCGGAGGGGCGCATGAAACTCTGGGTGGGCCTGGGCAATCCGGGCGCGAAATACGCGGGCAATCGCCACAATATCGGCTTCATGGCCGTCGAGCGGATCGCCGAGGATCACGGCTTTTCGCCCTGGCGGTCGAAGTTCCAGGGCGAGCTGGCCGAGGGCATGCTGGGCGGCGAGAAGGTTTTGCTGCTGAAGCCGCAGACCTTCATGAACCTGTCCGGCCAGTCGGTGGGCGCGGCGATGCGCTTTCACAAGATCGACCTGGCCGATGTCACCGTCTTTCACGACGAGCTGGACCTCGCGCCGGGCAAGTGCCGGGTGAAGATTGGCGGCGGGCATGCGGGGCACAACGGGCTGCGCTCGATCATGGCGCATTCGGGGGGCGGGTTTCAGCGGGTGCGGCTGGGGATCGGCCATCCGGGGCACAAGGACCAGGTCTCGGCCTATGTGCTGCACGATTTCGCGCGCGCCGACGAGGGCTGGCTCGACGACCTCCTGCGCGGGGTCGGTGACGGCGCGCCGCATCTGGCGCAGGGCGACAGCGCGCGGTTTCTCAATGCCGTCGCGGCCCGCACCGCGCCCGCGCGCAACGCCGGGGCAAAGCCACCACCCGCGTCCCGCGGAAAAGGAAAATCCGAGGTGAAGGCGGAGGCCGCGCCCAAACCCGAGCCGTGCCCAGAGTCCGAACCGGCCCCGCAGCCCGCGCCGGATACCCGCAGCGCGCTTCAGAAACTGATCGACCGGTTCCGCTGACCAGGCCCCGGAATCCCGCCGCGCGCCCGCACGGTCTAAAATAATATCGGAGGTATTATTTTTCTGGGCACGGCCAGGGCAAATAGTAATCTTCAGGATATCATTTTTCAGAACAGCGAGCCCTGATCGGGCGGGCGCGGCGGTTTCGGGGCGCGTTTGGGCCGACTGTCGGGCACAAGCGGGGCCGCGTCGAACGCCCCGTCGCCCAGTTCGACCTTGAACCGCGGCAGGCCCCGCGCCACCGCCGCCTGCGTCACCGGCGCGCCATCGGGGTCGCGCAGGATGGCGAAGCCGCGCGCCAGCGTTTCGCGGTAGCCCAGCGTCTGGCGCATCCGGTCGAGCGCCTCCAGCCGGTCGGCGGCGCGTGTCAGGCTCAGGCGCATGGCCGCATCGGCCCGGCGCGCCAGCGTCTCGATCTGCGGCCGCGCACGGGCGATTTCGCGCTGCAGCGGCACCGCGCTCAACCGCAGTCGAGCGAGCGCGCGCGCGCGGTCCTCGACCCCACGGCGGAGCGCCGGGGCAAGCTGCGCGCCGCAACGCGCCGAGCTTTCGGTCGCGGCGCGCAGCCGGGCAATCAGCGTGCCCGGGCGCAGACCGGCGGCGGCGCGACTCAGGTCCAGGCGCTTGCGGTCCGCGAGCGCCCGGAGCGAGCCGGAAAACCGGCCGGAGGCCAGGTCGAACCGCTGCGTTGCCGTTGCCAGCAACGCCTCGGGCCGGGGCAGCGCGCGGGCAAGGTGGCGCAGATGCTGGGCGCGCGTCTCCACCGCGCCCTTGCCCCCACGGTCGAGCCGCGCTGCCAGTGTCGCCACCTGCGCCAGAAGCTCGGCCCGCACCGGAACGGCCATTTCGGCCGCCGCCGTGGGTGTCGGCGCGCGGCGGTCGGCGGCGAAGTCGATCAGCGTCGTGTCGGTTTCATGCCCCACCGCCGAGATGAGCGGGATGGCGCTGTCGGCTGCCGCGCGCACCACGGCTTCGTCGTTGAAGCCCCACAGATCCTCGATTGAGCCGCCGCCGCGCGCGACGATCAGCACGTCAGGCCGCGGCACCGCGCCCCCGCGGGGCAGCGCGTTGAATCCCCGGATCGCGCGCACCACGTCCGACGGACAACGCTCGCCCTGCACGGCGACGGGCCAGAGGATCACATGGCGCGGAAAGCGGTCCGCCAGCCGGTGCAGGATGTCACGGATAACCGCGCCCGAGGGCGAGGAGATGACGCCGATCACCTGCGGCAGGTACGGGATGGGCTTCTTGCGCGCGGGGTCGAAGAGCCCCTCGGCCGAGAGTGCCTTCTTGCGCGCCTCCAGCATCGCCATCAGTGCGCCGGCGCCCGCCGGTTCGACGTTTTCCACCTGCAGCTGGTACTTCGACTGCGGCGCGTAGGTGGTCACGCGCCCGGTGGCGATGACCTCCATCCCCTCCTCGGGCCGCACGGTCATGCGGGCGACCTGGCCCTTCCAGCTGACCGCGGCGATGACCGAGCGGTCGTCCTTCAGGTCGAAATACATGTGCCCGGTGCGCGCGATCACGACGCGGCCGACCTCGCCCCGGACACGAACGCGGCCGAATTCGCCCTCGATCACGCGTTTGACCGCGCCGGAAAGCTCCGAAACGGTGAAATCATGCGCGTTCGACGGCGCAGGGTCTTCGAGCAGGTCCATGCGGCCCTCGCTTGTCATGCCGGCCGGGCGACCTTAGAACGCCGGGCGACAGGGGCCAAGGGGGCGGGCAGATGAACATCCTGGTGCTGGGCGGCGGCGGACGCGAGCATGCGCTCGCCTGGGCGATCAAGCAGAACCCGAAATGCGACCGGCTGATCGTCGCGCCGGGGAACGCGGGCATTGCCGAGATCGCCGAATGCGCCACGCTCGATGCTGCGAAACCGGCGCTGGTGGTGCGGTTCTGCGAGGAAAACGCCGTCGATTTCGTCGTGATCGGCCCCGAGGCGCCGCTGGCCGCGGGCGTGGCCGACGCGCTGGCCGAGGCCGGGATCGCCGCTTTCGGGCCGTCGGCGGCGGCGGCGCGGCTGGAATCGTCGAAAGCCTTCACAAAGGAAGTCTGCGATGCCTGCGGTGCGCCGACCGCCGCCTGGGCGCGCTTCACCGACCCGGCCGAAGCCAAGGCGCATGTCCGCGCGCATTTCGAGGCCATGCGCGCGCCGATCGTCGTCAAGGCCGACGGGCTGGCCGCCGGCAAGGGCGTCGTGGTGGCCGAGAGCGTCGATGACGCGGTGGCGGCCGTCGAGGCGATGTTCGCGGGCGCGTTCGGCGAGGCCGGCGCCTCGGTCGTGATCGAGGAGTTCATGGCGGGAGAGGAGGCCTCGTTCTTCGTTCTGGTCGACGGCGAGCACGTGCTTCCCATCGGCACCGCGCAGGACCACAAGCGCGTGGGCGAGGGCGACACGGGGCCGAACACCGGCGGGATGGGGGCCTATTCGCCAGCCCCGGTGCTGACGGAAGCGCTGCAGGAACAGGTACTTGCGCGGATCATCGAGCCCACGGTGGCCGAGATGGCGCGGCGCGGGTCGCCCTATCGCGGGGTGCTCTATGCCGGGCTGATGATCGACGCGGGCAAGGCGCGGCTGGTGGAATACAACGTCCGCTTCGGCGATCCGGAGGCGCAGGTCCTGATGATGCGGCTGGGCGCGCAGGCGCTGGACCTGATGCTGGCCTGCGCCGAGGGGCGGCTGAAGGATTGCGCCGTCAGCTGGGCCGAGGATCACGCGATCACGGTCGTCATGGCGGCGCGGGGCTATCCGGGCGATTACGAAAAGGGCAGCGAGATCCGTGGCTTGGACGCGATGCCCGAGGATTCGTGGCGCATGGTCTTTCATGCCGGCACCGCGCGGCGGGACGGGAAACTGGTTGCCAGCGGCGGGCGGGTGCTGAACGTAACGGCCCGCGGCGACAGCCTGCAGGCGGCGCGTGACGCGGCCTATGCGATGGTGGACGCGATCGATTGGCCGGGCGGATTCTGCCGCCGCGACATCGGCTGGCGGGCGCTCTGAGCCGCGCTGGCAGGCGTATGGCAAGCGTATGGCAAGCGTATGGCAGACGTATGGCAAGCGTATGGCACGCGTATGGCAGAAACGGCCGTTGCGGTTGGGGTGCGTTAACCGACGGGCGGCGCGCCGGGGCCGGAGACCAACCATGCCGAGACGGGGTGTGTGCATTTTCGACAAGATGACGCGCCGGGACGCGCACGCCCGCGG
>SLKW01000217.1 GCA_007134405.1 Paracoccaceae bacterium | reverse complement strand
GAGGATGCCTACAAGTCGATCGCCGAGGCGCTGACGCATGGCGGCATGGCAAACCGCGTGCGGGTGAAGGCGGAGTGGATCGATTCCGAGATCTTCGAGCGCGAGGACCCGTCGCCGCATCTGGAAGGGTTCCACGCGCTTCTGGTGCCCGGCGGCTTTGGCGAGCGCGGCACCGAGGGCAAGATCCGCGCCGCCCGCTGGGCGCGCGAAAAGAAGATCCCCTACCTGGGGATTTGCCTCGGGATGCAGATGGCAGTAATCGAGGCGGCGCGCAATCTGGCCGGGCTGGCCGATGCCGGGTCCGAGGAGTTCGATCACGAGGCCGGAGAAAAGCGGTTCACGCCGGTGGTCTATCACCTCAAGGAGTGGGTACAGGGAACCCATCTGGTCGAGCGCCGGGTCGAGGACGACAAGGGCGGCACCATGCGGCTCGGCGCCTATGATGCGCATCTAGTCGATGGATCCCTGGTGGCGAAGGTCTATGACGCTTCGCGGATCGAGGAGCGGCATCGGCACCGCTACGAGGTCGACATCACGTATCGCGACAAGCTCGAAGCCTGCGGGCTTAAATTTTCCGGGATGTCACCGGATGGCCGCCTTCCCGAAATCGTCGAGCATGAAGGCCATCCGTGGTTTATCGGGGTTCAGTTCCACCCGGAACTCAAGTCGAAGCCTTTCGCGCCGCACCCGCTTTTCGCGGATTTCGTGCGCGCCGCAGTTGAAACGAGCCGCTTGGTCTGAGCGCCTGCGCCCACAGTATCAAAGGCTTATCGCGTTTGACGCCTGCAATGGCGCGGTTTCGCAGTCAGAGGCGCCCGGTTAAGGCCAATAGCAGGAGGATCACCAGGATCACGCCCACGACACCCGAGGGACCGTAGCCCCACCCGCGCGAATAGGGCCAAGCCGGCAGGGAGCCGATCAACACCAGGATCAAAATGATGATGAGAATGGTCGATAGGGGCATGGTCTTTCTCCTCGTTCCGCGCCCGTCGTGTGGCACGCAGAGATAACGCCCATCCCCCCCGAGGCGTTCCCGCGATTGCTGCGGGATCGGTTTGGGAGAACGGGTGGGCGCCGGGCAGACGCCTCTCCCCAAAAGGTCAGTCAGTAGATGTACCGGATCTGCTCCGTCCAGAACCGCTCGAGCCGGCGCAGCGAGTGGTTGATCGTTTCAATTTCTTCCGGGCTGAAAACCGCCTTTGCCTCGAGCGCCTCAGCGTGACGCAGGAAGAGATTTGCAACCACGTCACGCACGTCCCGCCCTTGCTGGGTCAAGCGAACCCGAACCGAGCGGCGGTCGATCTCGCAGCGCTGATGGTGCATGTAGCCAGCCTCTACGAGCTTCTTGAGGTTATAGGAGACGTTCGAGCCCTGATAGTAGCCGCGTGACTTGAGCTCCCCGGCCGTGACCTCGTTTTCGCCGATGTTGAACAGCAACAGCGCCTGAACCGAATTGATGTCAAGGATGCCGAGACGTTCGAACTCGTCCTTGATCACGTCAAGCAGTAGCCTGTGCATCCGTTCGACGAGGGCCAGGCTTTCAAGGTAGCGGGGCAGCATGAATGGCAGGGACTCGGCAGCAACGTCCTCCTGCGCGGCAGCACCCTCCGTCTGCCCTCCCTGCGGCGGCTTGACCTGCGAATGGAAACTCATCTCACTACTCCGACCGTTACACATTTCTGGCAACGTGGTCGGCAAAGGCAAAAATCGGGTTAAATGCGCCGAAAATTCGGAACGGCCAGAAATAGTGAACAAAGCATTAGCGCGGGGTTCGCAGATAGCGTCGCACTAGGTGCGCAAACGCTCTGAAGCGTGCTGGGCGATGCCGTCTAGAAGCGAGGCGTAAGGTTGAGGGCCAAAGTCCGGGGGCACACCATCGCTCGCAGCCCCGATCCGAGCGGTAATCCACCGATAGAGGTCATGGTCGTTCTCAGCCAGAAGTTGCTCGAAAAGGTGCAGGTCCGTGTCGGGCAAATCGGAAAGCCGCGCGTCTGCGAAGGGACCTAGGATCAGGTCCATCTCACGCGTTCCGCGGCGCCAGGCACGCATCCGGCAGCGCCGATTTTCGGCGGCGCGATCACCCATGCCCTGTCTCCAGTTGCTGGCGCAGCCGTTTCTCGAGTTGCCCAAGCCGTTCGCTGATCTTCAGCATCTCGCCACGCGTGACGCGGATCTCGGACAGGGTTTGCACGATCAGCCCGTTGTCGCTCTCCTCGATCGGCGCAGGGGCCGAGACCCCTTCTCCTTCGCCGGTGAGCAACCAGCGCAGCGATACGCCGAGCATGGCGGCCAGCATCTGCAGGCGGTTCGCGCGCGGCTCTGACAGGTCGCTTTCCCACGCGCGTAGCGTTTTCTGGCGTACACCCAGCCTGGTGGCCAGCACCGACTGGCTGAGCCCGGCGGCCTCACGTGCGGCAGCCAGCCGGTCGCCGAGCGTCGCCTGCGTGTCGGAATACCAGTTGTCGGTTCCGGTCATCGAACGTTCCCTCATGTGGCGTTGCGTGGCGCTTGATCGCGTTGCGGCGCCACCATAAGAGACGCATCGGCAAACATCAAACCGGAGTCCGCGATGAGTTT
>SLKW01000123.1 GCA_007134405.1 Paracoccaceae bacterium | reverse complement strand
GGCTCTGCCGTGTGCGTGACCGCGCGAGGGCGGGGCTTGAGCATGTCCAGCCCGATGACCGGCAGGATGATCTGGAGATTGGCCAGGAACTGCTCCATGTTCGCGACATCCGCCTCGGGCAAACGGCGGCGATCGGTATCGGGTTGGGTGCCGTTGTCCAGGGTCACCCGACCGGCCTTCGCAGTCAGTCGGATCAGGCGCGCCTCGAGGAATTCGGCATGCCCCTTCGACAGATCGTCGTCGCTGGTGGTGACGGTGATCGCGGTTTCCCAGAAGTCGCGCTTCTTCGCGCTCTGCTCGATGCGCTCGGCCACCGAATTGCCAGACCCGATGTAGACCCGGGTCATTCCAGACTTCTCCGGATCAGGGCCGGACAGGATGTAGACGCCAGTCCGATCGACTTCGGCTCGGGCGGTCAGATCCCCGAAGGACGAGGCCCCGCTGACGAACAGAAGTCCGGTCCAGCCGTGAATGGTCGCCTTGCGCAAGCCTGTGGGTTTCCCGTCAACCAGGAAAAGCTGGATCGTGCGGCCGAAGGTCTTGCCTATGCTCATGCTGCCGCCCTCACGTCGATCTTGCCGGTGACTGCGGCGGTGATGAGGGCCGAGCGCTTTTCCTCCAGGAGGTCGATGCTGCGTTCGGTGAGAGAGATGAGGCCATCAATCCTGACGGTTTCTCCCTCGATGTCCTGGAGGATGCGGTCCTGTTCGGTGAGCGAGGGCAGGCAGATCCGCAAGTTACGGAAATGATCCCAGTAGAGACGCATACGGAAATCGGCGATCCCGCGTGAGAACCGGCGGATTTCCTCAGCGGCGCTTTTGGTATGCAGCAGATGCTCGATGAATTTCGTTCGGCATTCGATCATCGGCGCAGCCACCACATAGGCGGGGCTAACCAGCCCATCGACCGCGACTGCCCCAAAAGCTCCTTGCCATGCCCGCATCATGTTGTAGACCAGATCACCGGGGGTCACGCCCTGATATTTCGTTCGGTCCTCGCTGAGGGTTACGCGGCGGTCACGGTCTTCATCGGCCAGTTCGTCATCCGTCACGCCGTCATGAATTGACACTGACAGAACCGGCAGTGCTGGGTCTGCTGGGCGGGTGACTTCCCGAAACAGGGACGCGACGCGCAGAACCTGCCAATGCGCAGGAATTCTGCCCAACCACTCCACGCCCGAGTCCTTCATCGGCACATTCGGGTCGAGTCCCTTGGTCACGGCGTGGGTGATCACGGCGGCCCGTTTCTCCTTTAGAAGCTCGATGAAGCGGGTCTTCTTCTCGATGAGGGTGTCGATGCGGGTGGTTTCGCGGTCGAGGAAGTGGGAAATTTGAGATTGTTCTTCCTCATGAGGCCAATACCATGGCTCGGCGAAATACTGATTCGAGTCCAGATTCTGGATTCCTGTAGCTTGCTTAATGCTTCGCAGATTGAGCCGGACATGGTATGTGGCAGCAAAAACGTAGACCAAAAAACGAGACACGAATCCAGGCGCCACCTGAATTCGGGCGGTGAAATTCGAGTGCATAGCGCCTTCAGATTCTATGCCGCAATGTACAACTGCGCCAACTAACTGTTTTTCGCCGCCACCTGACTTCTCAATGAGCAAATCTCCCGATAACAGTGTTCGTCCCGTGATCTTTTTGGTGTCATATTCTCGCATGGTGGGTTCGTTGCTCAATTCCACCGCTAACTTCGGCCGATTGAAATCGGCGACACGCACACAGATGTTCGGATTGCTTTCGGGATCGCTACCCCAATCTCCGTTTCTTGCTGAAGCAATGGCTGCTTTCAGTCGTGATTTTTGCCAATGCTCTGGCACATCCGGTAACCACTCCAGCCCGGAATACTTGTATTCCGGGTGCGGCCTGTAGTGACTCATTCCGTCACCTCCGCCAGCACCGCCGCGATCTCGGCTTCCACCGCCTTCAGATCGGCGTCGATCTCGTGCAGGTCGCGCGGGGGCTGGTACTCGTAGAAGTAGCGGTTGAAGTTGATCTCGTAGCCGACGATGCCGATCTGGTGATCCTGTTCGTCGCGGAGGGATTCATCGATCCAGGCATCCGGGGCATGCGGGAGGACTTCTTCTGCGAGGTAATCCCGAATGTCCGTCCCGAGCGGGACGTTCTCGTGATCGGTAAGTTCGTCGTCCGGAATCTCGTTGCCCTGCTTGTCGAGCACGGGATCCAATTCCGGGTCGCGTACGCCAAAGGCCTTCTGCAGCGCCTTCACCATCGCCGCGTTGATCTTCCCGAGGGCGGCGTTCTTCTTCGCCTCGGCCTTGGCCCATTTCTCGATCCAGTACCAGTCGTGTTCCTGGCCCATCCGTTCGTTGAACCGTTCGCCCCAGGCCGCCCGTTGATGCTCGGTGAGTTTGCCCCAGGCCTTCTCGTTCACCAGTGCATCGCGGCCCTCGGGCGACAGCACGATCTTCGCGCGCAGCGGCCGCAATACCCGAATGCGGCGATAGCCGAATGCAGTGCTGTCGAAGATCCGGCTTTTCTTGGTTTCCTCGAAGTCCGCGTACATCTGGACGATCTCGCGAATCTGATCCTCGCCGATGCGGCGGCGCTTGTTGC
>SLKW01000344.1 GCA_007134405.1 Paracoccaceae bacterium | reverse complement strand
AGGAATGCCCGCACTCCCGAAGACCACGAGGTGTCCGAATGGCTAATTCGTCCGGCAGCGACAGCAAGAACACGCTCTACTGTTCTTTCTGTGGCAAGAGCCAGCACGAGGTGCGCAAGCTGATTGCGGGCCCGACGGTGTTCATCTGCGACGAATGCGTCGAGTTGTGCATGGACATCATCCGCGAGGAGACCAAGGGATCGGGACTGAAGACCACCGACGGGGTCCCTACCCCACGCGAGATCTGCAAGGTCCTCGATGACTATGTCATCGGTCAGGAACACGCCAAGCGCGTGCTTTCTGTCGCGGTGCACAACCACTACAAGCGGCTGAACCATTCCGGCCGGGCGGGCAAGTCCGGCGAGGTGGAACTGTCGAAGTCGAACATCCTGCTGATCGGCCCGACCGGCTGCGGCAAGACGCTGCTTGCGCAGACGCTGGCGCGGATCCTGGATGTGCCCTTCACCATGGCCGACGCGACCACACTGACCGAGGCGGGCTACGTCGGCGAGGATGTCGAGAACATCATTCTCAAGCTCCTGCAGTCGAGCGAGTACAACGTCGAACGCGCGCAGCGCGGTATCGTCTATATCGACGAGGTCGATAAGATCACCCGCAAGTCCGACAATCCCTCGATCACCCGCGACGTGTCGGGCGAGGGCGTGCAGCAGGCGCTTCTGAAGCTTATGGAAGGCACCGTGGCAAGCGTGCCCCCGCAGGGCGGGCGAAAGCATCCGCAACAGGAATTCCTGCAGGTGGATACGACCAACATCCTGTTCATCTGTGGCGGCGCCTTTGCTGGGCTCGACCGGATCATCGCGCAGCGGCAGAAGGGCACGGCGATCGGCTTCGGCGCCGATGTGAAGGATGAAAGCCGCCGCGAAGTGGGTGAGACACTGAAGCAGCTGGAACCCGAGGATCTGCTGAAGTTCGGCCTCATCCCGGAATTCGTGGGTCGACTTCCGGTGGTTGCGACGCTCTCCGACCTCGATGAGGACGCGCTGATCACGATCCTGACGGAGCCGAAGAACGCGCTCGTCAAGCAGTACCAGCGCCTGTTCGAAATCGAAGGTGTCGAGCTTGCCTTCACCGATGATGCGTTGCGTGCGATCTCGAAACGCGCCATCGCGCGCAAGACCGGAGCGCGGGGCTTGCGTTCGATCATGGAGGACATCCTCCTCGACACAATGTTCGAGTTGCCCGGCATGACCAACGTGGAGAAGGTTCTGGTCAATGAAGAGGCGGTGACTGCCGATGGGCGACCGCTGCTGATATACTCCGAAGCCAAGCGCGAGCCTGCCTCGGCCCGCTGATTGCACGGCACAAAGAATTGGCGGCCCCGGCAATGCGGGGGCCGCTTCTTTGTCAGACGGTCGGCAGTTCGACTTCGATCATGCTTGGCCCGCGCCGTCCCGTCACCACGTTGGCGAGGTCGCCCTTCAAACAGCGCATGAACGGCAATCCGCAAGACCTTGCAAAGTCCTCGAAAATCGGTGGCAGCGGTGAGCAACCCAAGACCTGTACGCCAGCCTCGCGCATCGCGCTGGCAATTTCGCCAAAGCCGCGGTTGTTGAAGACGAGGAAGGTGATGTCGAGCCCTTCCTCCACAGCGGTCAGCACCTCGCCCGGCGCAAACATCAGGCCGCCGTCCCCGATCAGGCACATGACCGGCGTGTTTGGGGCCGCAAGCGCCGCACCGACGGCGGCGCCAGTCGCGTAACCGAGCGCACCATATCCTGTCGCGGCGTTGAACCAGCCACCGGGGCGATCATGATCGTGATAAAGGTTGCCCGCATAAATGATCTGCGTCGAATCGCCGACGAAAAGCGCGCCGGGCCGGGCCGTGGTCAAGGAGCGCAGCAGATCGACGTCTTCGCGAACCTCCAGCGGTAACGCAGCGCGCGCCTTATCACGTGCCGATGCGGCCCGTTCATGCCCTAATGGCGCCGACGCTTCTTTTTCTGCCAGCCGTGGCAAGAGGTGGCGAACATCGCCCAGCAAGGAGACCGCCGCAGGATGTCGGGAAAGCTGGGTCGCGCAGACATCGATCCGGATCATCGCCGAGAGATCCGGCATTCCGTCATCGGCGTACATGTCAAAATCCGTCAGGCCGAGCTCTGATCCCGCCACAACGATTGCATCGGAGTCACGGATGAGGTCGCGGATCGGTTCGAGGCTGGGGCTTGCTGGAACGGTCAACGGATGCCCGTGCATCAGGCCACGCGCATTCGTCGTCTGGACAACCGGAGCTTGCAGCCTCTCGGCCAGCGCCCGCAACTCCGCCTCGGCGCGGCGACAGCCTCCTCCGGCCAGGATAACGGGCTTGCGCGCACGGCTCAGGATCAGCTTCGCATCAGCGAGGTTTGGTTCATCGGTGTTCTGACAGTCGGGCGCAGCCAACAGGTCCGGCGCGGGAGAGGCCATCAGATCGAGTGGAATCTGCAGATGGACCGGGCCACCACGGCCTTGGGTCAGCGCTCGCCCGGCTTCAGCCAGGATCTCCGGCAGCGCCTGTGGCGTCTCAAGATGGAAAGCCGGGCCCAAGGTGCGCGTGAGCGCCAGCTGATCGGGCAACTCGTGCAGATGGCCCAGACCCTTTCCGAGCGTCGGACGTGCGTTTACACCCGAGATTACCAGCATTGGCACAGAATCCGCTCGCGCCTGCGCCATGGGCGTGAGGATGTTGGTCACGCCCGGTCCGGTGATCACCAACGCGACACCGAAGCGCCCGGAGACACGCGTATAACCGTCGGCCATGAAGCCGGCGCCCGCCTCGTGTCGTGCGGTGACATGGCGGATCCGCGATCCGGGCAACGCGCGATAAAGCTCGATCGTGTGCACGCCGGGGATGCCGAAAACGACCTCGGTTCCCATGCTTTCCAGCCATTCCACGATCCGTTGCGCAACGGTTTTCATGCGGCCTCCCGCTGTGCATACGAGACGATGCGACTGCAAGCGTCGTCGGTGACGTCATCTGGTGCGTTCAGGGCGATGCGCAGCCAGCCTTCCAACGCAGCGCCAAAAGATGCGCCGGGCATGACGGCAACGCCCGTCGTCTCGAGCAGACCGAGTGCGAAAGACTGCGAATCACAGCTAAGCGCACGAATGTCGAGAAGGGCGAACATACCCGCCTCCGGCAGATGCACCCGCATCCCCGCGACCCCGTCAAGCCGGGAATGGATGATCTGTGCGCGCCGCGCCATGCGCGCAGCCATGTTTCTCGCGACCTCAGGTGACGCGCGAAGCGCCTCGGCCGTCATGTCAGCGATGAAGGGCTGCGAGCCAAACAGCATTGTTTCGGACACCGGCAGGGCGCGCCGGCAGAATTCTTCGGGGCCGCAAAGCCATCCAGACCGGAAGCCCGGCGCCGCGTGTGATTTCGAGATCGATGACGCGACAATCACCCGGTCTTCGAAGGTCGGATTCGCCAGAGCGGAGTTGAAGAGGGCCTCGCCATGCGTGAGCTCCTGGTAGACCTCGTCGGAGATCACCCAGAGGTCATGACGCACCGCCAGGTCACAGAGTGCATCGAGATCTTCTTGCGTCAGGATCGCGCCCGTGGGGTTGTGGGGGGTGTTGAGAAACAGGGCGCGCGTAGCGGGACCGATCTGCCGCGCTACGTCATCGACCTGCAAACGAAAACCTGCCTCAGGTCGCAGGGCGACCGGCACCGGTGTTGCACCCGAGGCGCGGATCAGAGCCTCGTACGTTGCGTACATTGGATCGCCGAGGATCACCTCGCATCCGGGCTCCAGCAACGCGATGAACGCAAGATACAGAGCAGTTTGGGTCCCAGGCAGGCAGAGAAACCTCTGGCGGCTAATGCTTCGGCCTAGCTTTGACCCGTAATAGTCTGACAGAGCGCCCAAAACCGTCGGCTCGCCCTGCCCGTTCGAGTACCCTGTGCGCCCTTTCCGCATGGACCGCGTCGCCGTCTCGATCAAGTCGGCCGGAGTCGGCACATCGGGCTCTCCGATTGTCAGGTTGATCACTTCGAGCCCCTGCGCACGACGCGCTTGAGCCGCCGAGTGCAGCACCCACTTGTCGGAACCCAGCCCGGCGAGGCGTTCGGTAATTGGCGCGTAGCGCATGTCAGTCCTCCAGCGGCAGATCGAGGAGCCTCGAGAAGGCGGAGAGCGCCAGCCGAGGCAAATCGATATCGGAAAAATGGTCAGGGAGCGCCGCAGCCTCGATCCAGAGGCCGTCCAGCAAAGCGTTGCCGGCAATTGCCAAGGCGCGGGTGGTTCTGGGGTCGGCGGGACGACCGGCAGATCGCAACGCGGCGGCAATCAAGTCCTGTAACCGATCGCGAAAGGCCAGATAAGTGGCTTCGTGCGCTGCGCGCATCGCCTTGTCACGCGGTACCGTCTGCATCGCTGCGGCCCAAAGCGCCATCGCCCGCGGATCGGTTACAGGAGGCGATACGCTCGCGGCGACGAACCCGGCGAGGCGCGCGATCGGATCATCGGGCAATTGGTCAAGCCGCGCCGCAGCCGCTTCGGTCAATCCGGTCATCAGCGCCTCGTGCGCAACGGCGATCAAGTCTTCCTTGGTGGCGAAATAATGGCGGATCAGGCCAGGCGTAACATCGGCACGGGCCGCGATCGCGCGCACGGTGGCCGCTTCTGGGCCAGCCTCGGCGATGAGCTCGAGCGTCGCGTTGATGAGCGCGGCGCGGCGCTCTCCCTCGCCCGCACGCTGGAAGGACCGGCGGGGCAAAGAGCCTGATCGCTGCTCGGAAACTCTTGGTTCTAATGTCTGCACGCCGCCCCCTAATTATACGATCGTATAAATTCGGCGAGGAGCGAATGCAAGAGGGTCAGAACAAAGTCGAGGCGCCGCTTGTGGCCGGCCCTACCTGCCGGCGGAACAGCGAAAAGAGTTCGCGGCCAATTCCAAACTGATTCGAGGACAGATCCGGCATCGCAACCGGCCGGTCGGAAAGGTCATCGACCAGCGCCTCGAGACAGCCGTGCCGCGCATCCAGCCGTATGATGTCGCCATCACGCAGTCGCGCGAGCGGCCCGCCGGCGGCAGCTTCCGGGGCGACATGGATCGCGGCCGGCACCTTGCCGCTGGCCCCGGACATCCGGCCGTCGGTCACGAGGGCCACCTTGAGCCCGCGATCCTGCAGCACCGAAAGGATCGGTGTAAGGCTATGCAATTCCGGCATGCCGTTCGCGCCTGGTCCCTGAAAGCGAACGACGATGATCGTGTCCTGGGTGAATTCATTCGTCTGAAAGGCTAGCTTGACTTCGCGTTGGTCGTGGAAAACGCGCGCCGGCGCCTCGATCATCTGACGCTCGGCGGCGACGGCGGAGGTCTTGATTACCGCATCGCCAAGATTGCCCGACAGGTGCCTGAGGCCACCGGAAGGCTGGAACGGTTGCCCCGCGGGACGAAGGATGCGGTCGTTGAGACTCTCGCCTGCGCCGGGTACCCAGACCAAACCCTGGTCGGTCAGCCGCGGCTCTTCGGTGTAGCGGGCCAGCCCGGGCCCCGCGATGGTTTCCACATCTGGATGCAGAAGCCCCGCGTCGAGCAACTCGCCGATCATGTAACCCAGTCCGCCAGCGGCATGAAAATGGTTCACATCCGCCAGACCGTTCGGGTAGACCTTTGCCATCAGCGGGACGGCCTCGGAAATGTCCGCAAAATCGGTCAATTCGAGTTCGATACCCGCAGCGCGGGCCATCGCCGGCAGATGGAGGACCAGATTGGTCGACCCCCCGGTCGCCATCAGCCCGACGATGCCGTTGACCAAGGCGCGCTCGTCCAGGATGCGACCGGTTGGACGGTAATCGGAGCCAAGAGCCGTGATTCCGGCAGCACGTGACACCGCGGCCGCGGTCAATGCGTCGCGGAGCGGAGTACCCGGGTTCACGAAACTTGCCCCCGGCAAATGCAGGCCCATGAACTCCATCAACATCTGGTTCGTGTTCGCCGTGCCGTAGAAGGTACAGGTGCCCGAACCGTGATAACTTGCCATCTCCGCCGCCATCAGGTCTGCACGCGACGCCGCTCCGGCCGCAAAGGCTTGGCGCACCTTTGCCTTCTCATCGTTCGGCAACCCCGAGGTCATGGGACCCGCCGGCATGAAAACGGCCGGAACATGACCGAAAGTCGCCGCCGCCATCACCAGTCCTGGCACGATCTTGTCGCACACGCCCAACCAAAGCGCGGCATCGAAGCAGTTGTGACTCATCGCGATGCCGGCTGATAGCGCGATGACGTCGCGCGAAAACAGGCTTAACTCCATCCCCGGCTGGCCTTGAGTGACGCCGTCGCACATGGCCGGAACACCCCCTGCGACCTGTGCCGTGGCACCGATCGCGCGCGCGGCATCCCGGATTTGTTGGGGGTACGTCTCGAACGGCTGATGCGCCGAAAGCATATCGTTATAGGCCGTAACGATCCCCAGATGCGGTGCACGTCCTTCGGCAAGGGCCGACTTGTCATCGCCCGACGCGGCGTAGGCATGCGCTTGGTTAGAGCACGAAAGATGCGCACGTGCCGGTCCGTCTTCGGCGGCGCGCGCGATCCGGTCGAGATAGGCATTTCGGCTTTTGCGCGAGCGAGTGCGGATCCGCTCGGTGACGGCGGCGATGCGGGAATCGATTTGCATGACATTCTTTCTGGCTTCCCAGCAACCATAGCGGATAGCGCTAACGCTGCAAATATCCCGCTGGAGCCTTGCAGCCAGTGCAACCCGGAGATGCCAGTTTGACCCGATGTTGTTTCTGCAGCGCGGCATTAAATGTCTCCCGAACACGAGATTGGACTGCCCCTGAATGCGCTTGGCGCTGGGGACGAGCCGAACAAGGAGAGCGAAATGGAACGCAACGAAAAAAAGCCGGTGTTTCCGGGCGAATACATCATCGTCGACGTCGTCGCCGTTGAGCGGCAGGCACGCGCCATGCAGTCGAAGGTCATGGCCGAGTTGGTGCGCACAGGTTGGCGCCGCGTAAGCGGCTTGCTGCGCCGCGCCCCCGACGGACAAACCGCCTGACCGCGTGGTTCGATCAGCTACTTGCGAAAGCCCTGCGCCACCAGCTGACGCATTCCGTATGGTGGGAGGCCTGACCAAACTGACCTGTCGCGCATCGCGCGGCAGGTCCTTGTATTTTAAGCGGATTTACTGACGGTCCGATCAGCAAGAACAGACCGAAAATCCGAGACTTTTTTCTCGGACCACGGCGACAGCCGGGCGGGAAGCAGAACACCCCAAACTGGGGCAGATTTCTCCTTCGTTCGGATACCATACAGCCAATATTCTTCGACCACAAGCTTGACCCCCGCGCGACCGCGGGTTTGCGGACAACTGTCCGTATCAACTTCAGTCCATGCGGATTTTCTGGTCTCTGGTCGGAAAACGACTCGAGGCAGAGCCGCGGATACCCGAGGTTCTGATGGCAAGCTTGGCGACCTTCAACTTCAAACTCTCACAGCTCTACCCGGGCACAGGAGAACATCGCATCAACACATGCGGGAACCCGGACTGTTCCAACTTCGGGCAGCCACTGACCGATCGCAGGACCCGCAAATCCACATGGAAGGAAAAGCGACCGGATCTAACCCCGGAGCAACTCAGCTTGATCGAAATGCACGGTCCAGGCGCCTACAAGCTAACGGGGGCGAAGGAAAAGCACCGTCGGGTCTCGCGTGCTTTCGAATACGAAAGAGATCCGCATGTCTGGTTCGATCAACGCATCGTGGAGTGCCTCGGGAAGACCTCCGAGGGAAAGCCCTGCAAGTCCCGATTTTCCATACTTTCGCCCGATCACCTCGAAGAGGAGATCGGCAGGCTCCGCAACTTCAACGGTGTTCTCGACGGACCCTCCTGCGGGGCCTGTGGCATGCGGTTTCTGGATGACCCTGACGAGTTCGCACTGGACGGCGTGCATGAGCGATCGAAGGACCACGAGGGGAAGCCTCTGCGCAGGAAGAAGACGCCCTCGTCTCTTCGAGTGCTCCACAAGCGCTGCCGCGAGAAGAAGGGAGCGCGCTTCTCTATAGCGCTGCCCCATGCCGGGCAAAAGACGACCGCTGACAACCTCAGGATTCTCGGCGCGGTGCTGAACAGCGCAGGGATCGTCGATATCCAGCGGATGATCGGGACTGCTACGACCGGCAAGAAGATCGGCATGTCGCGGATCTATGACCGGATCGAATGGCTCGAGGGGGTCTTCCTGGCATACGAGCGCGAGATGCTGCGCAGATGGAAGGACAAGGTTGAACGAAGCGGTGAAACCGTCGAGCACCTTCTCAGCCACGACGACATGGTCCTTACGGTGAATTGGGAGACCTCGACAGACCGGCGGAACACGCAGCTCAACTGCGCGATCACCGCGGACGCCCGCAGTGGCTATGTCTACCGGGTCGATGTCGACTTCGACCCCCGTGCCACGCCTTTGGACACATTCAACGCGACATACCTCGACCAGGCCGGCATGCCGCAGAACCTCGAGCATCAGTATCCCACCAGCAAGGTGCAGGCGGCCCCGAAATTCTCGTGGCAACGGCCGACTGGACGGTATCACGAACCACAATTCTTCGCCGCCTGCGTCAATGAGATCAAGGCATTCCAAAGCCGGGCGAAACGCCGAATGCCGAAGAAGGACAAGAGCCAGCAGGCCGCGAGATCCGCCCTTATCCAACGGACGAAGGGCATGATTGCGAATATCCGGCTGATCTCGGAGGGGTGGTTTGGCTTTCCGATCGACAAGTCCGAGGATCGCGGTTCATTCAAGGGCATGACGACCCGCGATATCTATACCAAAGGTGCTCATTTCGCGCTCCTGAAGGAGATGCTCCCGCGGGGCTCGATCGTCCTGACCACGGAGCAGGAAGCGACCTTGCCGCCTCTGCTTCCGCACATCTTCGACCAGGAAATCCGGGAGGACCGTTTTGCTTGGCTGGCCATGAGCTTCAACAAAAAGGCCACGAAGCCAGAGAAGATCGGCAAGGTGAAGGAATACCGCAAGGCGCTAAAGCAGTTCCACAACGATGGCATGTATGCCGGGCGCTTCGATCCCGCAACGGATGCGCAGACGGTGACTGAGGCGTTTATTGCTGACAGAATGGATACCGCCCTTCGTGGAAGCGGTGCGCGGTTTCAGATCTCGAACTATCAGTCTGTGAGCTTTCCTTTGCTCTGGGTTCGGTCCTCGACCCAGGCGAGCGGAGAGATCGACAAGACCGTCGGGTTTCCCATCCTACCGCGCCACCTGCGCAGGACGCTGAAAAAGCTGCCGTTCGATCAGGAAGAGTTGGGCCGGGACCTGCGCAACGACCTCGCGCCGTGGGTCTATAAGGCGACGCTTCAACCGGTCAGTTCCTTCATGAACTCCCTGCGGGAGAGGATGAGCGTCGCCGCTCGAGCCGGCAGCGGAGGTGCCCGCGTCGGCGGTTCCTACATCCAGGGCGCGATCTTCAACCCCAGGACATTGATCGCGCTCCTGAATATCTATCGCGTTCATTACAACTTCTTCGAGCCTCGGCCCTACACATGCCCCTACGAGGAGATTGACGACCTGGTCGATCCTCCAAAGCTGACACCACGGGCGTTGCGAATACCAGGGACAGATGAGTTCGTTGATCTTCCGCCGCGGTCGCGGCGCTCTCGCGCACGCATGACGCCGGCTATGCGCCATGGCATGGAAGCCTGCACGAAACGGAAGGATGGCACGCAGGACCCGCCCGACATCTACCGGATACTGTATCGCCCATGGCTTTATATGGGGACCAAGCTCGGGGCACGGTTCGAGCAATCGCGAGGTAGGGGAAAAGCGGAAGCTAACTCAAGTTTATAGACTGATCGCGCATTCTGAAGAATTCAGCGAGATAAGGCCGCGCCCCTGGGGAGCGCGGCCTTGCATTATTGACCTTGGACAACCCGATGAGCCTCCCACCATACGGAATGCGTCACAATGGCGGGGGTGGCTTTTTTCGTTCACGTCTGAGCCCGGACGGCAGGCGGCAAACGCTGGTTTCGCCTGATCGGACCCCACACCCCAACCTGCTTGGCAAGCCGCACAAGCGCAAAGGCAAGTCGCATTTCCGCGCGATCCGCTCGCCAGCGCGAAGCGGAACAGACGCCAACCCAAGCACCAACACCAGATATGGTATGTGCCCAGCGCCATTTACCACAAGAGGAATCAGAAAGTCCCGAGCCTCGAAAATGACTCTTCCTTTCATTATTTCTTGCAGGAGTGCCGTTTTTTCCCATGATCGGGGCGTATCGTGAAAAATTCACAACACTTTATGCGGCCCAGAGGCTAGGTGCGCATTGCGCGCACAGCCTGGCGCCTTGGTTACCTGATCCAAGACTTCAAGAACCGCATGCCGGCTCGGAAAAATGTCCTCTCCGCCATGGGT
>SLKW01000335.1 GCA_007134405.1 Paracoccaceae bacterium | reverse complement strand
GACGGTCGAGTCCACGACCGCCCGGGGGACCCATGCCACGTCAGCGGGCCGGGTGACCCGCTGTGTCACGCTGCCGGTCGTGGCATCGATGACCCAACCGCTCTCGGTGCCGGCGCCCCCCGGGAAGAGGGCGATGGCACGCCCGTCCGCGGTCGGGCGGAGGTGGACCTGGCAGCACGGGACCTCCGGCCCGTCGGCACGCCATCGCTGCACGCCGTCGATCCCGAACCCGACCAGCGTGCTGCGGGGACGGTCGTCCTCCCAGAGCGCTGCCACGACCTGGCCGGTGGTGGTTCTGGTCACCACCGTGGATGCGCCGAGCTCGGCGAGGACCTCGCCGGTGTCGGGATCGAGGATCGTCCGCTCGTCCCCCGTCGTGACGACGACAGGTCCGTGGTTCGGCGGGTGCAAGCCGAGCGGGAACCTCGCGGGCCCGTCGACCACTCTGGTCCAGCGAGGCCGCGACTCGACGGGCGTGAACACCGCGAGCTGACCGGCGCGGATGACCGCGACCCCGGAGGCGAGGGGGAGGAGGTCCTGGAACGCGCCGTCCACCCGCCATCGCAGCGAGCCGTCGTCCGCGTCGAGGGCGACGATCGAGGAGGGACCGACCGCGAGCACCGCGTCGTCGACGAGCCAGCCGTGCCAGGGGGTGGTGCCGTCGCCGGACCTGTCGAGGCGTGTCGACCACCGCTGCTGCCCATCGATGCTCCCCAGCGCGTGCAGGTGGCTCGGTGTGCCCAGCAGCAGGGTCGTGCCGGACCGCTCGAGCCGGCTCTGCGTCGGCGGTGCAGCGGCCCGCCGCTCTCCGTCGACGACCGCCCCTGCCAGATCCGCGCGCCAGCGCAGGTGTGGCCGGTCGCCGATCAGGTGCAGCCGCCGGACCGTCAGGGAGCTGTCCACGACCACGGCACCGAACGCGATGTGGACGGCGCTGATCACGTCGGGGACCTCGAGGAGCGGCTCCGCGCAGGCCGAGCCATCGTTGGCCAGGCAGGCCGGGGGAGGATGGGTCGCGCGTTGGGCCTGCAGTTCCGTGTGGTGCGCGTCGTCGGGGCCGTCACCCGCGCCGCCCCCCTCGGGGCGTGGCACCTCGACGGTGGCGGCGAACGGCTCGGCGTCGGCCCGGGACGGTGCACCGCTGTCGGTGCCCAGGAAGGTGGCAACGATGAGCAGGGCCGTCACGAGGCCGGCGGCAGCCGCGGTTGCTCGGCCCAGGGCGGCTCGCGCGCCATCGCGGCGACCGTCGGCGGCAACCACGGTCGACGGCCGGTGGGCAGCGGCGGCCCCGCAACGCGCACAGAAGCGGGCCCACCGCGGGAGGCCGGTCCCGCAGCCCGGACAGTCGGACGTGCGTGCCATCAGGATCCCAGCCTACGGGAAGAGCCCGGTCCGCCTCAGGTCGGGGCGTGACGGCCCGTGGTGGGCCGGCTGATGCCTGTCGTGTCGGGCCGCGGTGACGGCGGGTGCGGGGGCGTGGCGCCGTTGGGCATGCCTGCGCCGTCACGCGGCCAGACGGGAGAAGAGGTGACGGCCCTTGGTCAGCCACGCCGTGCCGAAGGCCAGCAGCGCGACGACCTCACCCCCGTACAGCGAGGTGACGGGGCCGATCGACAGGTCCAGCCCGAAGCCGGCGACGATCCACGCCATCGCCGCGATCATCACCCACCCGCATCCGCGCAGGAAGCGTGCGAGACCGACATGGTCGTCGTGACGCTGCTCCCTGCGGGCGAAGACGAAGCACAGCGCTGCCAGCGACGCCACGAAGACGGCGGCGGCCGCGAAGTGGATCACCGCGACGGTCGTCTCGCCGAGCGCCTGCTGGAGACCGGTGCAGCCCGGCGGCGTCGGCGCCGCGCCGCAGCGCGGATCGGTGTCGGACAGTCCCGGTCGCCACGTCGGGAAGAACGCCACCAGCAGCACGGCGATGCCCCCGACCAGGCTGAGCCAGAAGTCCTGGGTCCAGGTCTGCGCCGACATGTAGGTGATCAGCAGGACGCCCACCACGGCCAGGGTCGCCACGAAGACGTCCCTCGCAGGCGTGTGGTAGTAGGCGCTCAGCGAGCCACGCAGTCCGACGTCGCCGGTGATCCACACCTCGGAGACGATCAGCGCCAGCGGCAGCAGCACACCGAGCACGCCGACCGCAACGCGGTGGATCAGGTACGAGCGTGCGTAGAGGACCGCGGCCTCGGTTCCTGGGCCGCTCGTCGTGAGGTCCGTCGGTCGTGGGAACGAGTCATCCGTCAGCTGCATCGGCTCTCCGCTCGCGGGACGTGCTGCGCTCGCGCTGCTGCCAGGCTGACGGTGGTGCGCGGTGCCGTCAACGACGGGCTGGGCTGTCGAGCGGGTGGGCGACCCGGTGCTGATGGGGGAGGTCGGGCGGGCGCTGTCGGCGGGCTGACCGTGGTCTGCCGGCGTTGCTCGCGCACCGCAGCCGGGACAGGTCCTTCCACGGTGCGCGAGCAACGGTCGGGCGCGGCGGCGCGGGAGGCGGCGGCGCGAGAGTCGGCGGTGCGGGAGGCGGCGGCGGGCGCTGTCGGCGGGCTGACCGTGGTCTGTCGGCGTTGCTCGCGCACCGCAGCCGGGACAGGTCCT
>SLKW01000052.1 GCA_007134405.1 Paracoccaceae bacterium | reverse complement strand
GCGTCTCGACCATCGCCAGCATCGCCGGGCTCTGCGCGCGCAGGTAGAGCGTGCGGTGAAATTCCAGGTTGCTGCGGATATAGGTCACCGCGTCCTGCCGCATGACCGCCTCATTGAGCGTCGCGTTGATCGCCTCCATCCGGTCGATCAGAGCGAAATGCGCGCGGGGCAGGGCGCGGCTGCCCAGTTCCGGTTCCAGAAGCGCGCGGATCGAGGCCAGTTCCTCGATCCGTTCGGTGCTGAGCTCCGGGGTCGCCACCCGGCCCGACCCCGACAGACTGAGCGCGCCCTCCGCCACCAGGCGCTGGACCGCCTCGCGCGCGGGGGTCATCGAGACGCCGAACTGCTGGCCGATACCCCGCAGCGTCAGCGCCTGCCCCGGCGCCAATTCGCCATGCATGACCTGCGTGCGCAGGCTGCGATACACCCGGTCATGCGCCGAGAGCTGGGACAGGTCGACCGGTTGGCGGGGTGCGCGCAGCATCCCCCAGCAGCAGCACAGCGCCGCGCCCCCGTCAAGCGGCCCCGTTACTCAGCCTCCGGCGCAAAGCGATAGCGATGCAACGCGCCCCCCTCGCTCCTCAGCCAGGCGCGCGGTGCGCGATAGTCGGGCATGAGCCCCTCCAACGTCGTCCAGTAGGCGCGCGAATGGTTCATCTGCGCCAGATGCGCGACCTCGTGCGCCGCGACATAGGTCAGCACCTCGGGCGGGGCCATGATCAGCCGCCAGGAAAACATGAGATCGCCGGTTGACGAGCAAGACCCCCAGCGCGACCGCGTGTCTCGCAGCCGTATCGAACGCGGGGATCGCCCCAACTGCGCGCCGAAATCCGCGACAGCCGCGGCAAGCCGATCGCGGGCGCGCAGCTTCAGCCAGGCCGCGATGCGCGGTCCCGGCATGCCGCGTTCCGGGACCAGCAGGTCAGTGCCGTCGATGGAAACGGCCGCCGTTGCGGCGGGGGTGATGCGCAGATCAATGCCCTCGATGGGAAGCCAGCGACCGGCTGCGACGGGGCAGGGCGCGTAGGCCTCGGCCAAGGCCGCGCGCAGCCATGCCTGGCGCTCGTGAAGAAACGCCTCGGCGGTGGCGCGCGGGACCTTGGGCGGCAGCGTGAGCGTCACTCGACCGTCAAGCCGCGAAACCCGCAGGGACATCCGACGCGCACGCGCATTGCAGCGCCACGTGACCTCGATCGTTGGAGGGCCGGGCAAGCGGGTCACGGTTGGGCGGTTCGTCATCGTCTACTCTTGGCTGCCGGCCTGGGCCGCTGATCGCGTGACTTCTGCCCGCAACTCAGGCAAACACGACGACAAAGGCTTTGACAAGCTGGCGTGCATGTGGCAACGGGCGCCGATCTTGGATATAGGAAAGGGACCGCATGCCCAAGGAAGAATGGGGCGTCAAACGCATTTGTCCGACGACCGGCAAGCGATTCTACGATCTGAATCGGGAGCCGGTGGTCAGCCCCTACACCGGCGAGGTGGTCGATATCGAACTGCCGGGCCGCAAGGGCGCGACGATGCAACCTGAGCCGGAAAAGGCCAAGCCGGCGAAGAAAGAAGCCGACGATAGTGGCGATGTTCTGCTCGATGATGACGATGTGGCGGTCGAGGACGAAGCGCTGCTCGAAGATGAGGACGACGATACGGTGTCGTTCGACGAACTGTCGGATGTCGCCGACGACGACGAGGACTGATTGAGAGCGCGCGGGCAGCAAGCGCAACTTTGCTCTTGCGCCCCCGCTGCGGCTTTCATACATACGCTAGGCGGGGCGCGACCCGCACCTCGGTGGGGCCATAGCTCAGTTGGGAGAGCGCTTGAATGGCATTCAAGAGGTCAGGGGTTCGACTCCCCTTGGCTCCACCAACTTAGACATTGACCGTTACGAAGAAACCCCGCCTTGGCGGGGCTTCTTCGTAACTGAAGCGTGACAAGCCGACGCAACGCCGGAGCCCGGCGCATTCAGAGCATCCGGTCGGGCAACCACAGGACGATCTGCGGGAAGCTGAACACCATGAGAACTGCAAGCACCTGCAATAGAACGAAGGGGATGACTCCTTTGTAGATGTCGAAGATGGTGACTTCGCGCGGTGCCACGCCCTTCAGGTAGAAAAGCGAGAATCCAACCGGTGGGGTCAGGAACGAGGTCTGCAGCGTCACGGCGAAGAGGACGATGAACCAGATCTGATCGAAGCCAAGCAGGACGACGACGGGTGCGACCAGCGGCAGCATGATGAGCGAGATTTCCAGCCAGTCGAGGAAGAAGCCCGCCAGAAAGGCGATGAACAGGATCGTCAGCACCACGCCCGACGGGCCGAACGGAAGCGAGCGCAGCGACTGGGTGATGAAGTCGTCGCCGCCGAGCTGGCGCATCACAACCGCAAACATTGTCGCGCCAAGGAAAATGCCGAAGATGAAGGCCGTGGTCAGCGTTGTCTTCATGCCGACTTCCTTCAGCACCGCCCAGCTCAACCGGCGGTTTGCCGCGGCCAGGACCGTGGCGCCGAAGGCCCCGACGCCCGAGGCCTCGGTCGGGGTGGCGATGCCGAAGAAGATTGATCCAAGGACGGCGAAGATCAGAAGAAGTGGCGGCACGACAGCAAGCAGCGTGTCGAAGATCAGCTTCAGGGTCACTGGCGGCAGATCGGTCGGCGCGGGCGCGAGGTTCTTGAACAGAGCCGCCGCGACAAGGATGTAGATCAGGTAGAAGGCGCCGAGCATCAAACCGGGGAACAATGCGCCCATGAAAAGGTTGCCGACCGAGACCGACATCTGATCGGCCATGATGATGAGCATGATCGACGGCGGGATGAGGATCCCCAGCGTCCCGGCAGAGGCGACCACGCCCGAGGCGAAGCCCTTGTTGTATCCTTGCTGAAGCATGATCGGCAGCGACAGGAGCGCGAGCAGCACGACCGAGGCGCCGACAATGCCGGTGGAGGCGGCAAGCAGGATGCCGATCAGCACCACACCCAGCGAGAGCCCGCCGCGGAAACGCCCGAAGAGCAGGATGAAGTTCGACATCAACTTCTCGGTCACGCCCGAGCGTTCCAGCATCAGGCCCATAAAGATGAACATGGGCAGCGCCACCAGAATCCAGTTAGACATCTGCCCCCAGATGCGCTGGACGAAGATCCCGAAGATCCGCATGTCGGTCAGGAAGAACGTGTCCCAGCCGAACCATTCGAAGCCGTAGATGGCGATGAAGCTGAAGGCGATCGACACGCCCGCCAGGGCCCAGGCCACGGGAATGCCGGTGAAGATGAGTGCCATGAACGACACCAGCATCGCCACCACCAGAATCTCGTTGGTCTCCATCGCTTTCCTGTCCCCTTGCCGTTCGGCGTCGTTTCTTCGTGTCGTTCGTGACTATCGCGCAATCACGCGCGTCTTGGCCGCGGCAGGCCGAACAGCAGGGCCGTCACGCGCAGCAGGCGGGCAAAGGCCGCAAGAGCGATATAGGCGAAGGCGAGGACGATCACCGACTTGATCATCCAGCGGTTCGCCAACCCTCCGGGTGCCGAGGACCGCTCTCCCCGGACGTATGACGTCTCAACGAAGGGGATCGCGTAGGCGATGATCAGATAGCACATCGGAAAGATCAGCAGCAGGATTGCGAACATCTCGATCCAGCCGCGGGTGCGCTGGCGGAAGCTCATCGCAAGTACGTCGACGCGAACATGCGCGTCATGCACGATTGCGTAACCGATGCCGAACATGAAGCCCACGGCGTAGATGTGCCATTGCACCTCTTCGACCCAGACGTAGTTGACGCGCAGCGCGTAGCGCATGGTCACGTTCACGACGATGATCAGGACAAGGATGATCCACAGCCAGTTGATCACCCAGGAAAAGGCGCCGAGCGCGCGCTCGATCACATCCGAGAGCCAGGTGCGCGGGAACTCGAGGGCATGCGTGCGAGAGCCCGCTTCCTCGATTTTTTCGAGATCGAGTTCGACGTCGGTCTTCACCGGTGGTGTCATGCTCAGCCCGCCTCCCCGCGGGTTGGGATCGGTGCCTGCTTCGGCCGCGAGACCTGGGGTGCAGTTCCTCAGGCTCCCGCCCGGCCTCTATTGCCTGCGCCCCGCCTTCACGGGACGCAGGCAGTGTCATGCGAAGTCGCGCCTCGCTTAGTCAACGCCGAGGCGGGTCATCCAGTCGCGCGGCAGATAACCCTGCTCCTTCCATGGGCGCAGTTCCCTGAGAAAGTCCATCTGGGATTGATAGACCCGCCCGAACATCTCGTCTTCTTCCGAACGGCGCTCCATCACGGCCTGGGTTGCCTCCCAGAATGCCTCGAGCTGCTCTTCGGAGTACGTGCGGACATTCGTGCCGCGCTCTTCGAAGGAGGTGATCACGGCGCCCTGCAGCGCTTCGGCCCGTGCAATCGCATAGGCGTTACCGGCCATGCAGGCCATGTTGATCAACGCCTGGGTCTGCTCGCTGAGCCCATTCCATACGTCGAGGTTGACGTAGAGGAACTGGTTGGTGGCGGGCTGGTGCCAGCCGGGCAGGTAGAGGTAGTCGGCCACCTGGTAGAAGCCGAGTTGCTCGTCCACCGTCGGCAGCGAGAATTCGGTCCCGTCGAGCGTGCCGGTCTCCAGCGCCTGGTAGAGTTCGCCACCGGGGAGCAGCGTCACGGACATGCCGAATTCCTGGAAGATCTCGCCGCCGACGCCGGCGGCGCGGAAGCGCAGGCCCTGCAGGTCATCGACCGTGTTCACCTCTTCCCGGAACCAGCCGGCGGTCTCGGGGCTGATCGTGCCGCAGGAGATGGGATGCACATTGTAGGGGTGGAAGGTCTCTTCCAGCAGTTCCTGACCGCCATGATGGGTCATCCAGGCCAGGAACTCGATGGACTCGGGTCCGAACGGCGTGGCGCCAAACAGCGCCGCCGCGGGCACCGAGCCCCATTCGTAGCCCATCCAGGAATAGCCGGCATCGATATTGCCGTCCGAGACATTGTCGAAGACGGACAACGCCGGAATGACGGCACCCGGCTCGGCGACGCGGAGATCGATTTCGCCCCCGGACGCCGCCCGCAACTGTTCCGCGACCCAGGGCATTGTGTCGCCAAGCGCGGTGAGCGTCGATGCGAATGCCATGGGCACCTGCCAGCGCACGCGGTCCAGCGCGTCGGCGGTGGTGGCGCTTGTCATGAGCGCCAGCGCGCCGACGGCGGCAACGCTGCCCATGAAGCGAGTATTGAATCGGGTCATATGATTCCTCCCTTTATTGTTTGTGGTAACATGTTCTGGCCAATTCCCGCCCACAACGCAACAGGGCTTGACGCCACAGCAATGACTCGCCCTCGCGGTTTGTGGAATACTAGAGTGATTTCAAAGCGTCCGGGCGATCATGATCGCAACGCGAGAGGTTCCGTTCGAGCCTCGAGGCCGTTCAATTCCAGGCGGACTGGCCCATGGCCGCTTTCGCGTCGTGGTCGCTTGGTCACCACTAGCGGTCCCGTAGATCATCGCCCATGCCTGGGTTTTCGCTCTGTCGAATTGGGCTTTACGCGCAGCGTCGTTCCCGTCATCGATTGTACCGATAACGTGATGGGAGGGACAATGGCATGAAGCTTCTGCGCTGGGGCGAGAAAGGATTTGAGCGGCCGGGAATGCTGGATGGCGCGGGCGTTGCGCGCGATCTGACGGGGCTCGTGCCCGATATCGGTGGCGCGATCCTGTCGAAGACCGGCCTTGAGATGCTGCGTGGCGTGGATGCCGCGGCGCTGCCGATGGTGCCGGAAGGTGCTCGGCTGGGGCCGTGCGTCGGCGGCACCGGCAAGGCCATTTGTATCGGACTCAACTATGCCGATCATGCAGCCGAAGCGGGCCAAGACGTACCGCCAGAGCCCATTGTCTTCATGAAGGCGACAAGCGCGCTTTGCGGGCCGAACGACAAACTGCCCATCCCGCGCGGTTCCGAGAAGACCGACTGGGAGGTGGAACTGGTCGTGGTGATCGGCGCGCGGGCGAAATACGTCAGCGAAGCGGACGCGATGGCGCATGTGGCGGGTTATGCCGTCGGGAACGACGTGAGCGAGCGGGCCTTTCAGACGGAACGTGCCGGGCAGTGGACCAAGGGCAAGAGTGCGGACGGTTTTGGTCCGCTCGGCCCCTGGCTGGTGACCGCCGACGAGGTCGCAGACCCACAGGCGCTGGACATGTGGTTGAGCGTGAACGATGAGCGCATGCAGGATGGGTCGACGCGCACGATGGTCTATGGCGTCGCGCATCTGGTCAGCTACCTGTCGCGATTCATGACGCTTGAACCGGGCGACGTCATCTTCACAGGCACTCCACCCGGCGTGGGCATGGGCATGAAGCCGCCGCGCTTCCTGAAGCCCGGCGATGTCGTCGCGCTCGGGATCGAGGGGTTGGGCGAGCAGCGCCAGGACGTCGTCGCGGACGCGTGAATGCCGCGCGCGGCGTCACCGCCGCGCGTATTCGCTTGCGGCTTCCGGCAGGCTGTCCATGGCCGGGTCGACGCGACCTGAAACTCAGGCAATCTGGTTCATCGTCTTCGATGCGTAGCCGCCACGCGCGCGACTTCCTCGTAGATGCCGCAGAGCAGGTTGAGCGTTCGTGTCGCCTCCCGCATCCGCTCGGGCATGCTCGGCACCGATTCGATCGCTTCGATCAACAGCCTGCGGCGCAGTCGCCCGTAGGCTTCGGTCACCTGCCGTCCCTCTTTTGTCACTTCGTAGGTCACGCCCGACCGCCCCGACCCCTTGCGCTCGACCAGGCCCGCACCGATCAGTTTTCGTAAGCTGTACTGGATGTTGGGAACGTCCTCGCGGTTTGTTAGCCGCGCCAGGTCCTTGATCGTCTTTGGCCGTTCGTTCATCCGGATGATGTGCAGCATCGCGTTTTCGGGTCCCGAGGCCACCACGTCCGCGACGCAGGCCAGGCACTCCGACTGCCATCTGGCAAAGCCCTCGTAAGTCCGCATCAGCGCAAATTCGAGTTCAGTGAACTCCACCTCGCCCGGTTTCTCGGCGAGGTGCCAACGCTGGTCGAAGTTGGGCCGCAGTTTATCCTGCTGATCTGGCGCGCTTTTCTTTCCTGTCATCTCACCCTCCTGCGGCGCAGGAAAGTTGCAGGAAATTCTCGTTGCAAACAACAAAATTTTCTAATAGAAAGTCTATTGAAAAATATATCATTAAACGGAGGTGTCCCATGACCGTGAACCCGATGCTCGAAGGCAATGCCTTCAAACTCGGAACGTTTTCGACGAATTGCTCATCCGGCATGTCGGTCACCAAGGTGCCCGAGCGCTGGGTGAATTCATGGGAGAACAACCTGCGCCTCGGCCAGATGCTGGATGATGCTGGCATCGACTTCATGCTGCCCATCGCCCGCTGGATCGGCTATGGCGGTGAGACTGATTTCCACGGCAGCGTGCTGGAGACGATGACCTGGGCAGCGGGGCTTCTGGCCGCGACCCGCAATATCACGGTCTTCGCCACGATCCACACCACAGCCAACCACCCTGTCGTCGTCGCCAAGCAGATCGCCACGATCGACCAGATCGGGCGGGGTCGCGCCGGGCTCAACATCGTCGCCGGCTGGAACAAGCCTGAATACGAGGCGCTCGGCCTAACGCTGCCCGACGATCATGAGACGCGCTATGCCTATGCGCAGGAATGGTTCGATATCGTTCGCAAGCTTTGGACCTCGGAAGAGTATTTCGACTGGGAGGGCGACAACTGGACGCTGAAGCACGTCAAGGGTGACCCGCGCCCGTTGCGCGGCTCGGTTCCGATCATCAACGCCGCCGGTTCGCCCCAGGGGCGCGAATTCGCGACGCGCAACGCCAACTTTCTGTTTACCCCCGCCATCGACCTCGAACGTTCGACCGGCGAGATCGCCGAGCTGAAGGCGCAGGCCGAGGGCAAGGGGCGCAAGGTTGACGTGCTGACCTTCAGTCACGTGATCTGCCGCCCGACCGAGAAGGAGGCGCGCGACTATCTGCGGCACACGGCCGACGAGAATGCCGACTGGGAGGCGGTCGACAACCTGATCCGGCTGCAGTTCGCGCACGCCCACAGCTTTCCGCACGATCTGATGAAGCTCATCCGCGACCGGTTCGCCGCGGGCCACGGGGGCTTCCCGCTGGTCGGCACGCCCGAGCAGGTCGCGGAGGGGATCCTGTCGCTGGAGCGGGCGGGTTTTGGGGGGACGACGTTGTCGTTTATCGATTATGCGGAGGAGTTTCCGTATTTCCGCGACAACGTCCTGCCGCTGCTGGAGCAGGCCGGGATCCGCAATCCGCGCATGGCGCAGGCGGCTGAATGAGCGCGTCGTCGGCAACGGCCGCGCCCCTCGCGGGGCCGGCCAAGGCCGAATTCCTGGGGGCCATGCGGCATTTCGTGGGATCGGTCAGCGTGATCACCGTGGGGGCGGGCGACGACCTGTCGGGGCTTGTCGTCACCTCCGCGGTGTCGCTGTCGGCGGAGCCGCCGCAGGTGCTGATCTGCGTCAACCGGGGCGCGTCGAGCTGGCCGCTGCTGAAGCGGTACGGCCATTTCGGGGTCAACGCATTGGCGGCGCGGCACCAGCCGATTGCCGAGCGATTCTCGGGGTTTGGTGGGATCAAGGGCGCCGCGCGCTACGACGGGGCGGAGTGGATCACGGCCGAAACCGGGGCGCGGCTTCTGGCCGATGCGCCGGTCGCGCTTGATTGCCGGGTGGAGGAAATGATCGACCGCGCCAGCCATTCCATCGTGATCGGCCGGGTGCAGGCGATCCACGTGACGCAGGAGCAGGAGGCGCTGGTCTACTGGCACGGCGCGTACCGGGGGCTCAGGGACTAGCCCGCGCGGCGGGCCGGGAAACCGGGTTTACGAAAGCTTGACGCGGCGTGCGCCGCGAGGGGCGCGGCATTCGCGATATGCGGCTGCCGCGCCTTGTTTTATTGGGAAGTCTCCTGTCACAGACCGTGCACAGAGCGTGCACAGAGCGTATGACAAACGTATGACAAACGTAGGACACGCGTAGGACTCGTGCAGGACTCAGGAAGCGCCGGTTGGCGGCGATCGGGCCGGAGGGGGAGCGCGGCGAACGCCGCGACGCGCGCCGGGTGCCGGGGGCGGCGCGGCGAAAAACCGCGCGCCTGGCGCGTGGCGCGGGCGGTGGGGGTGTCTGGTTTTGGCGTGTGGCACACGGGTGGGCCGGCGGGCCGGAGCGTCGCCGGCACGCACCGGGGCGGGGCGTAAATGGAGCAGGAGCGGGACGCCTGGTCAGCCGGCGAGAGAGCGGGCCAGGTAGCGGGTGGCCTTCGCCGGCGTGGCGAGTTCCGGATAGTCGGACTCGGGGATCGGCAGGCCGAAGCGCTTGTTGAGCGCGCTGACCAGGTTCAGGAAATCCATCGAGTCGAGGCCCAGGTCTTCCTGCAGGTGATCGTCGTCGCCGACGCTTTCGGGGTCGATGTCGGGGGCGACGGCGGTCAGGTCCGCGATGAAGGCGGCGCGAAGGTCAGCGGGGTTCATAGCGTCTCGGGCTCCTGCAGCAGGCGGTCGATTTCGGACAGAAAAATTGCGCCGCGGCGGCCGTCGCTGATGCGATGGTCGGCGGCCAGGCTGGCGGTCACGCACAGGCGGGGCACGACCTGATCGCCGCGCAGCGTGACCGTTCTGCGCGGCGTGCCGAAGCCCACCAGCGCGACCTGGGGCGGATAGATCACGCCGAGAAGCGTATCGACGCCGGATTCGCCCAGCGAGGACACCGTGATCGTGCCCCGCGTGATCTCGCTCATGCGCAGGCGGCCGGTGCGGGTGCGGGCGACGATGTCGCGCATCGCGCCCATGATCGCCTCGACCCCGATGTCCTGCGCATCGAGGATCGCGGGCGCGATCAGCCCGCCGCCGCGCATCGCCACGGCCATGCCGCAATGCACGGACTCGGTGGGGCTGTAGGGGTCGCCTTCGTACCGGCCGTTGAGTTCCGGCACGCGCGCAAGCGCGCGCACCGTCGCCCGGATCAGCAGCGCCCCCATGAGCAACCGGCGATCCGGCGGTTCCTTGGCGTTGCGCGCGCTTAGCCAGTCCTGCGCGGCTTGCAGGTCGATCCGGTGGCTGAGGTAGTAATGCGGGATCTCGCGCTTGGCGCGGGTCATGGCGGCGGCGATCGCGCGGCGCATCTCGGCCATGTCAAGGCCGGGCTTGCCGTCCCGGGCGCGCTTTTCCTCGGGCGCAGGGGCGGGTTGCGCGCTCAGGTGGCGCTCGACATCGGCCAGCAGCACCGCGCCGCCGGGGCCGGAGCCGGCGAGTTGGGCCAGATCGATGTCGTGCTCGCGCGCCAGCGCCCGCGCCGCGGGGGAGGCGAGCGGGGTCGCGGAGGGCTGCGGCGCGTGATCCGGGGGGGGCGCGGGTCGCGGT
>SLKW01000272.1 GCA_007134405.1 Paracoccaceae bacterium | reverse complement strand
GGCCTGCTGATGCCGCTGGGCTGGCAGCCGATGATGCGGCAGACGGTCAAGCACTATTTCGGCGCGGTGAAGCTGGGGGGGCGCTGGCACGCGGCCGACAGCTCCTACACCGACGAGGCGATGCGGGTCTATGCGCAGGGCATTCCGAATGCGCTCAGCGTCATCCCCGCCTGGCTGGGCGAGGGGCGGCCCTACAGCCCCTGTTTCATCCACACTGGCCGCGACATGTACGACATCGAGGTGCGCCAGGAGATCAACGATGTCATGGGCAAGAAAAGCCGCTTCCATCCCCGCCATTTCGAGGCTTTGAACACTCGCCTCGACCGCGCCCAGGGCAGCCACCTGCAATGGCTTCGCATGGATGCACCCGCCGCCGAGCAGCACGGGGGCGAGGCGCAGGCATGAGCCTTTACGACTGGGACTTCGCCGCGCCCACGCCCTCGGGCATGGGCGACCACGATGTGCCGCTTGCCTCGGACCGGCTGGCGGGGCGGCGCGTGGCGCTCTTGGTCACCGGCGGTATTGCGGCGATGAAGACCCCGGCCCTGGCGCGCGGGTTGCGCCGGCATGGCGCTCAGGTCGTGGCCTTCGCCAGCGAGGACGCGCTGCGCTACGTCGCGCGCGAGGCGCTGGAATGGGCGACGCTGGGCCCGGTCGTGACCGGCCTCACCTGGCAGGCCGAGCATCTGTCCGACGCCGCGCCCTTCGACGCTTATCTGGTCGCGCCCGCGACCCATTCGACCATCGCCAAGATGGCCTGCGGGATCGGCGACACGGTCGTCACCTCGGCGCTGATCTCGGCCCTCGGCCGGATGGAGCAGGGGCGCGCGCAGGTCCTCGTCGCGCCGACGATGCACGGGACGATGCACAACGCGCAACTCGTCGACAACGCCAAGCGCCTCGCCGCGCAGGGTGTGCGTTTCGTCGCGCCGCGCGACGCCTATGGCAAGCACAACCTGCCGGATACCGAGCTTCTGTGCATCGCCGTCGGCCGCGCGCTCAGCGCTTCGCCGCTTGCCGGCAAGCGGATCATGGTCACCGCCGGGCCGACCCCGGTGGAGATCGACAACGTGCGGCGCATCGTCAACAGGTTCCGTGGGCGGCTGGGCGCCAAGGTGGCCGAGGAGTTGACCTGGCGCGGCGCTGAGGCCGAACTGATCCTCGGCGACGGCGCCTGGAGGCCCTCAGCGCCGATTCCGCTGACCGTGGCGCGCACCTACGACGCTTACCGCGATCTGGTCCTGGACCGCGCGCGCTCGGGGCTCTTCGCGGGTATCTTTTCGGCAGGTGTTGCCGATTACCGGCCGGCACGGGCGGCCAAGGGCAAGATCGTGTCGGGCCAGGCGAAGCTCATGCTTGAACTGGCGCCGACGGAAAAGGTGATCGACCTGGCCTGCGACGCCGATCCGGCGATGCATTGCGTGGCGTTCAAGTATCTCGAGGATGTGGACGAGGCGGAACTGGCGCGGGTTGCAGCGCGCCGGCTGGACCGCGCGCGACTGGTCGTGGCGACGCGCGGCGCGGACACATCCGGGATCGAGCAGCGCGCGCTTTTTGTCACCGCCTCGGGGGTCACGCCCGTGGCGAACAAGAGCGCCATCGCACGCGGGATCGCCGATCACCTTGAGGCGCTGGCCGGCGACGCTGCCGTTGCAAGGCAAGCCGCCGAGTAGCGGCTCGAGAGGGCTCTCTGGGCTCGGGTCGGGCTCAGGTCCAGGGACCGCTTTGTCCACCGCGCCCGGTGCGCGGCACCGAAGAGCGGTGGAGTTGTCCACCTTCGGCGGCGAGCTTTTCCAGCGCGGCGATGCGGTTTTCGGTCGCCGGGTGGGTCGAGAAGAGCTTGTCGTGCTTGAAGGCGTGCAGCGGGTTGATGATGAACATATGCGCTGATGCCGGATTGCGCTCGGCGGCCTGGTTGTCGATCCGCGCCGCGAAGCCCTGGATCTTCTTCAGGGCCGAGGCCAGCCATATCGGGTTGCCGCAGATCTCGGCGCCGACACGGTCGGCCTCGTATTCGCGCGAGCGCGAGATCGCCATCTGCACCAGCGCAGCCGCGAGGGGCGCGAGGATCATCATCGCGATGAGAGCGATGGGGTTGGTGCCGTTCCGCCCCCGGAAGAACAGCGCGAAATTGGCCAGCATCGAGATCGCGCCGGCGAAGGTCGCGGTCACGGTCATGATCAGCGTGTCGTAGTTGCGGATATGCGCCAGCTCATGCGCCATGACCGCCGCAACCTCTTCTTTTGAAAGCCTTTTCAGTAGCCCGGTCGTCGCCGCCACGGCGGCGTTGTCGGGGTTGCGGCCGGTGGCGAAGGCGTTGGGCTGGTCTTCCTCGATGATGTAGATGGCGGGGACGGGCATGTCGGCGTTGCGGGCCAGTTGCACGACCATTTCCTGCAGCTCGGGCGCGGTATGGGCATCCACCGGCCGGGCGTTGTGCATCTTCAGCACCATCTTGTCCGAGTTCCACCAGGCCATCGCGTTCATCACCGCGGCGATCGCAAGGGCGATCAGCGCGCCTTCCGGGCCGGCCAGAAGGTAGCCGAGCCCCAGGAAAAGCGCGGTCATCGCGGCCATGAGCACCGCGGTCTTGGCGTATCCGG